>JAUWZR010000025.1 GCA_030615235.1 Promethearchaeota archaeon | reverse complement strand
TTAATAAAGAAGTTGAAAAACAAGCGGATATGATGTTGCCCTCAAAAATTCTGGAACACTTCATTGAAAAAGCCAACTATCATTGGGTAATGAATTTTTGTATATGTCGAGATTCAATGCAGTGTAGCGACTATCCAATTGATTTAGGGTGTTTATTTCTGGGAGAAGCTGTTTTAGGGATTAATCCTCAATTAGGACGACTCGTAACTAAGGAAGAAGCCCTTGATCATATAAAGAAATGTAAAGAAGCTGGTTTAGTTCATATGATTGGAAGAAATCGATTAGATAAGCAATGGCTTGGGGTAAATCCAGGATATAAGCTTTTAACTATTTGTAACTGTTGTCATTGCTGCTGTTTATGGAGGATAGCTCCCGTGTTAACTTCTATACTTGGCTCTAAAGTGCAAAAAATGCCTGGAGTAATCCTAAAAGTAACTGAAAAATGTATAGGATGTGGAACTTGCATGCAAGGCATATGTTTTGTCGATGCAATTCACATGGTTGACAATCGTGCCCAAAAAAGCGAAGAATGTAGAGGATGTGGTCGTTGTGTTGAAATTTGCCCCCAGAATGCCATCGAACTCACAATAAATGATAAAGAATTTGTCGAAAAATCAATTAAACAAATTGAAAAAGTTATCGATGTTACCTAGTTTTATATCTTGTCAATCTTAATTCTTTAATGAAATGAGAATTAAGGACTTCAAGTTAGAAGAATATTTTGCAAAACACGAATTCAAAGTTAAATACACATTATGTTCTTCAGATTGCGAATCATTTAGCGTAGATGAATTGTTAACTTTAGAGAGGAACACCTTAGAGGATCTTAAAGAACTGTGGTTAGGGTATACAGAATCTCTTGGTAGCCCTATCTTAAGAGGGGAAATATCTAAACTTTATGAAAATATTCGCCAGGAGGAAGTTCTTGTGTTTTCTGGCGCAGAAGAAGCAATCTTTGTTTTTATGAATGTATTATTGAACAAAGGAGATCATATTATTGTTCAGTATCCCGCATACCAATCTCTTTACGAAATTGCTAAGGCTATTGGATGTAAAGTCACCAAATGGGTAATGGATGACGAGAACCATTGGGAGCTTGATTTACAATTTTTAGAATCTAACATAACTCAATCTACAAGATGTATTGTTGTTAACTTCCCTCATAATCCTACTGGTTACCTTCCTACTGAAGATTTTTATAAAAGAATAATTAATATCGCAAAAAAAAATAACATTTATGTGCTTTCTGATGAAGTATATAGACTCTTAGAGTATAGTAGAGCCGAAAGATTGCCTCCTGCTTGCGATCTTTACGATAAAGGAATTTCCATTGGTGTAATGTCCAAATCTTTTGGTTTAGCGGGATTAAGAATTGGGTGGATTGCATCAAAAGAAAGAGAGCTATATGAAGCAATCGCCTCTTTTAAAAATTATACGACTATTTGTAATAGTGCTCCAAGTGAGTTCTTTTCGATATTAGCTCTGAGAAATAAGGATATTATAATTAAGAGGAATTTAGAGATTATTAAAAATAACCTCAAATTTTTAGATGAATTCTTTAGTAAATTTGATAAATTTCTTACATGGGTAAGGCCTAAAGCGGGTTCCATTGCTTTTCCAAGGTTGCTAATTGAACAGGATATTGAAGAATTTTGTCTTGATTTATTAGAAAAGAAAGGAGTGTTATTAATGCCAAGCACTCAATTCAATTATGGAACCTCCCACTTTAGAATTGGATTTGGTCGGAAGAACTTACCTGATGCCTTACAGCATTTTGATAACTTTATGACTGAAAATTATGGCTAATAATAATTGTAGAACATTTTCAATGGTTATCTGGGAGAAATTCTGAAATATTTACTATTGAATTTTTGAATACTTAAACTATAAAGGCGATGTAACTCTCTTTTACTAAATATTGGGTTATTTTTTAGTAATTATTACTTCTTAATATTGAAGATTTATTCATCGATTAAAATGATGCTTTTTTGATAAATGCATCAATTTTAATTTCTTCCTTTGAGATGGGGTATTTAATTATTTTAGTGAATATTCCCGCTCATAGATTTATCCATAATAAAACAATGATATATGAGTAGGTTATACCCATAAAAGAAAGAATAGTATGAATAAAAATGTTAAAAGAAACACAAAGAATGACCGGAACGGTCAAATGGTATAATGAGAAGAAAGGGTTTGGATTTATAACCCTTGATAGTGATGGTAAGGATATTTTTTTACACCATACTGCACTGCAACCAAACGAAGATAATAATATCACCAGTGGTGATTGTCTTACTTTCACAATTCAACCACAAAAAAAAGGTCTTGCTGCTATTGAAGTAACACGGTTAGAAGAAGTTGTGCAATCTAGGATATCAAAAAAAAATAAACCATTACAATACAACCAAATTGATAGTGGTTTAAATTTTGCTGATCTTGATTTAGACTCTAAGATTTTACAGGCAGTAAGAGATTCGGGATATGAGGCTCCGACACCAATTCAAGCTCAAGCAATCCCGATTATATTGAATGAAAAAGATATGATAGGTTGTGCTCAGACAGGGACTGGAAAAACTGCTGCTTTCGCTCTTCCTATCTTGCAACGATTAGTTAGTATAAAGAACAACAATAACATGAAAACCAAGCGTAAAATCCGTGTTTTAGTAGTTGCTCCTACAAGAGAGCTTGCAATCCAAATTAAAGACAGTTTTAATATTTATGGAAAATATACTGGACTAAGAAATACTGTTGTTTATGGAGGGGTTGGGCAAAACCCACAAGTGAAAAAGTTACAACAGGGAGTAGACATTTTGGTTGCAACCCCTGGTAGATTACTTGATTTGATCAGGCAAGGTCATATAAACCTCGGTTATGTTGAAGTTTTGATTCTAGACGAAGGTGATAGAATGCTTGATATGGGTTTCATCAATGATATACGCACCATTATTAACTATATACCTAAAAAGAACCGACAAACCCTACTTTTTTCTGCTACGATACCACCTGAAGTTAAAAAACTAGCCAATAGTATTCTAAATACACCCATAAGAATAGATATATCACCAGAACAACCAACCTTGGAAGTTCTTAAACAATCTGTATTTTTAATCTCCAAAAAGAAAAAGCAAGCATTATTGGAAAAGTTACTGGTCGATAAGTCGATTAAACGAGCATTAGTTTTTATGCGCACAAAACACGGCGCCAATCGAGTTGTTAAGATTTTAAAAAGGAAGGGAATACACACTGATGCTATACATGGGAATAAATCACAAACTGCACGTCAAAAAGCGCTTCAAAGCTTTCGTACTGGAGCAATTCGTGTTTTAGTAGCTACAGATGTCGCTTCTCGCGGAATTGATGTGGATGAAATCTCACATGTCATACAATTTGATTTACCAGATGAAACGGAAACATATTTACATCGTATTGGGAGGACGGCAAGAGCAGGTGCTGGAGGGATAGCCTATGCTTTCTGCGAGGAGAACCAACTGCACAAGTTAAAAGAAATCGAGAAGTTAATTCGAATGCGATTAAAAATAGTAAAAAATCACATTTAAATCGTTAAATTTACGAGTGGTCTATTTATTCTTACTATTCTTTCGGCTTTTATATTAAAAGCTGGATTAATAGAAATAAATTAACACTGCCAAAGATTCCTAAGACGATCCCAGTATAAAAACCCGCAACAGTCGAACCTTTCGTCTTTTTTTTCAGGATAAATCCTACTGTATGGACAATAAAGCTTGCTGAAGATAGTGTGGATGCTTTCTGTTTAGACCTCTTGAAAGAAAAAAGCGTGTTGTTAATGCCGAGCACTAATTACGATTACGGTGATCGCCATTTCAGGATAGGATTTGGTAGAAAGAACATGCCTAAAGCCTTAAAAAAGTTAGAAGAATATATAAAAGAAAGATACAAAACTCGAATTTAATCGGATTTTTCTACATAATTTGGAGAACCAGGTAAATATCTTAATACCTTTGCCGGAACACCACCTGCAAGAGCGAAGTCTGGCACATCTTTTGTAACGACAGCTCCTGCAGCTATTACAGATCCTTCACCAATGGTTACGCCACCTAATACAATACTATGTAATCCTAACCAAGCTCCTTTCTTAATTCGAACAGGGGAAGGAGGATATGCCAAGTTTGATACGTACATTCCGGGTTCAAGGAGATGAATATCTCTGCTATGTGCCATTATCATGGAATAAGCTGCGATCTCAACATTATCCTCAAGGAAAATTAAAAAGGGGAATTCATTATCGATATAAACTTCTTCTCCAATCCAAACGTTTTCACCAACAACAACCCCTTTTATCTTATGCAAGCTTGCTCTAAAATATCCACCTGGCATATGTCTTGCTAAAATATTCATGAATCGAACCATAAATCTGCCAAATTGAGATTTTCTCCTCTTTCTTTTAATCTCGATTAGTTTTTTTCGAAGTTCTAATTCTTGCTTACGCGGTAATTTAGTCATGCTCTTCCTCATTTCTTTTATTTTATATTCAATTATCTGAATTTTTTATTATTTTAATCTTTTGATGTAATCAAAATATGTCCAAGTATCAATATCCCCAGTAATGCAAATAAAATTTTCATTCTGATCTTCCTCATACGAATTAACTGCAGTTTTAAAATCAATCAAGATGGAGTTAGGATCCTTGTTCGCAAATTTACAGATCGCATCTAATGCTGGGATGAACCTTTTCTGCCCCATTCGAATAGGATGCATGTCGAATATTATCAGCGATCCTTTAGTATCGAGAATTGATCTTATAAATTTTTTAGCGATAATTTTTGCATCCCAAATTCCCAATTTATCAATTATTTGATCATCAATCGGACTTCCAATAGCAAATTCGGGAATTTTATGATTACTTGGCTTCCAGGGCGGAGAACCTTGTAATCCGGAACTTGAGCAATTATAGCCCGTTTCATGGAGAACCTGATAAAATTTATTCTTTCCAAGATTACTGAATGTATTTATGGCATAGGGGGCTCGAAAGCACCAAGATTCAAGCCCAGAAGCTTCAAAAATTTCCTTGGCTTTCACAATTTCGCGAAGTGCTCGATTTTCAGAACATTCTCGTAGATTGAAATGTTTATAACCATGTGGTAATCCTAAATGTTTTGAATTTTTAAAAATAGCTGCTCTTTCAGGATGATCTTCAAAAAGATATGATGCGATGAAATATGTCATATAAGAGTTATTTTGCTCAAGAACGGAGTTCATATTATTTATGAGATCTTCCATTGGAGTTAATTGAAAGTAGAAATTAAGCACGGTTTTTTTCATCAAATAGAAGAATTTCCGTCTGTATACGTTGAATAATTGTTTTATGTATTGGATATTAATACTCAATAAAATCACTAAGGTGATGTTTTGATTTTTCTTTTTCTTAAAACCTAATTTAATCCGTTTTATTATAAATCTATTCCGTTCATTTTCCCTAGAACTTTGTATAATCCTTGACTTCCCAGGTTCTCTAAGCCTAATGCCATAGCGTACATATAAAATTGATAAGCGAGAGCAAGCCCTGGTAATGATAATTTCAAAATTCTAGCTTCTTTTAGCGCTATTCCCATGTCTTTTACGAAGTGTTTAATAAAAAATCCAGGTTTAAAATTACCCTTAGCAATTCGAGGACCTAGATTGTTAATAGACCAACAACCGGCAGCTCCCTTCCCAATAACTTTAATCACCTTGTCCAAGTCATTTCCAGCTTTATAGGCATATAAAAGGGATTCAATTGTACCTATCATTGTAGAAGCTATAAGAATTTGATTGCTCATTTTAGTGTGTTGTCCTGCTCCTTCTTTGCCCATATACGAGATGTTTTCTCCCATTAACTCGAAAAAGGGTAAAACTTTTTCGTATGTTTCTTTATCACCACCAATCATTATAGCAAGTGTTCCATTTTTGGCTCCTACATCTCCTCCAGATACCGGCGCATCCAAAGATGATATTCCCAATTTCTTCGCCTCATTATAAATCCTTTGAGCGAGAGAAGGTTCAGAAGTTGTCATATCTACTACAATCGAGTCATTTTTTATTGATTTTAAAATCCCGTTGTCTCCTAAATACACTTCTTCTACATCGTGAGGGAATCCGACAATCGTAAAGACTATATCGCTTTTTTCAGCAACTTCTCTGGGATTCGAACACCAAATAGCACCCATGTCAATTAATTCTTTTGCTTTTTCTTTAGTTCGGTTATAGATTGAAATTTTATATCCTGCATTCAATATATGAGCACACATAGATTTCCCCATAACACCAGTTCCAATCCATCCAACATGTTGTTCCATATATTATCTCCTTCAAAGTGAAATACTTTAAGAACTATATTAGAGATTAATTTAAAAAAATTTGTAATCTCTTGTTTTAAAACCGTTTTTAAAAAAAAAACAAGTGTAAGATTAAAATTTCAAGCCCAGAATAAATTTCCTTTTTTGACATTTTCTATTCTAGTCCGGTGCTTAAGCGCAGAAACCGCTTGAACTGCTTCTTTAATTGAATGAAAAACGGGAATATAAGCGAGTTCAAGGGATTCGATTATCATAGCGTATTTTGCAACATATGGAACAAAACACACTACAGGTTTATTTTTCGTTGAAACGATATTTGCTATCCTTCTGCCTATTTGGAAAGAGATATTAGGAGGATATGGAAGCAATAACAATATTATACACTCAATCCGCTCAATATCGGATAAATATCGGACTACATCTTCAATATCGGTATCAATTACAGAGCCAGTTAAATCTATTGGATTATTAAAAGAAGCGATTTCTCTTGCTGACGGATTTATAAACTCTTTTAAATCCTTTTTCTCCTGTCTTTCAAGTCGAACCGCATTCAAACCATAATTTTTTAACATGTCGCTAGCGATAACCCCATGTCCTCCAGATACTGAAACTATAACAACATTTCCATATGTAATCACATTTTTCCCAAAAGGATTTTTTCGATGAGATAAAACATCGAAAACTTTTAAACTCGTTAATAGCTCTGTTTCTGAGTTAGGTTGTATTATTTGATACTGTCTTAACGCCGCACTAAGAATTTTGTAATCTCCTGCTAAACTGGCTGTATGTGATAGGGTAGCTACTTTTCCTTCTCTAGTTTTTCCACCAAAAAATGTTACTACAGTATCTTCCGATTCTCTCGCTAATTGTAAAAATTTTCTAGCCTTACCCTCTTTGAATCCTTCTAAATAGAAAGCGATGTTAGAGGTCTCTTGATCGATTTTACTAAAATATTCCAATAACATTACTTCGTCTACGACCGCTCGGTTTCCGATCGAAACTGCAGTTGATACACCTATGTTTCTCTCTTTGAATTTTACAAAGAATTGGTCAACTAAGACTCCTCCCGATTGACTAATTAAAGCTACAGAGCCTTTAGGAGGTCTAGTGATACGTTCCGTAGGTAAAAAAATCGTATCAACAGTGGGGCTCGCGTAGACTCCTAAACAATTCGGGCCGAGAACGGCTAAATCATTTGCGAACGCTAATTTCTCGAGTTGTTCCTGCCTCTTTTTCCCTTTTCCACCAATTTCTGCAAAGCCACCTCCTATTATGACGCAGGAAGGGATTTTTAGATCAACGCAATCTTGAACGTATCCTAAAGTGTCGTCTGGTCCGACTGCAATAACTAGTAGATCAGGGATTTCAGGTAATTTATCTAATTTTTTGTATAATTGAATTCCTTCAAGATCTCCACCCGTCGGATAGATTCCATATACCTTTACATTCATCTCGAATTCATTTTTTAGCAGAACTATTCTTCCGGGGCTGAGGTGATTTTTTTTAGAAATCCCCACGACTGCCATTGATTTTGGTTTGAAAAGCTTCTCTAAGTCCATTTTTATCATTTAGGAGAAAATAATTATTTTATAAATTGAATAAATAGAATCTCGAATTTTAAAAAAACAATACTATTCTTTTAATGGGATTTTATCATAATAAACATATTGGACAGAAGTGTAATAAAAAAGAGCTATTCTCATCTATATATTTATTAAGTGTAAGATTGAATATGAATAACAATAAAATAAATTATTATAAAAGGTGATGCTTACGAGCGAAACTGAAAAAAAAACGGGAAAAATTGCAGCAATGTTTAGCTTTGGACAGATAGCTGACATAACTGCCTATCAATCTTTTACTCTTTTGGTTTTTACATTCTACTATTCTGTTGTAGGAATTAATATGGGGCTAATTCTTATAGGATTTATTATTTGGTCAGTTTGGAATATGTTTAATGACCCAATATTAGGTTATTTTTCTGATAGAACTCACACAAAATGGGGACGTAGAAGACCATGGATTATGATTGCTTTCATACCGTTAGCAATAATTATGGTCTTTTTATTCACACCTCTATTGCCTATCGGGAGTGCTAACCAGATCGGTAATTTTGTCTATTTTCTGATTATTATAATTGTTTTTGAGTTATTTTATACGATGTATAGTTTGAATGTAACTTCGATGTTTCCAGAAATTTTCTTATCAAAGAAGGAAAGGACTCAAGCGAATAACATTCGCTCAGTATATACGATACTCGGGTTAATAGTTGCGTTCATTTTACCCGGATTAATTATTCCCGACTTCACTGATTCGGCATATCTCACGGAATTCCAAATTTTTGGTGTAATCGCAGGTATTATTGTAGTTATTGCAGTGATCATTTTTTTAAAATTTGGACCAAAAGAAAAGGAAGAATTCCAGAAAGATTACGAAAAGGCCTTCAGTTTGTTTAATTCTGTTAAGTATTGTGTAAAAAGCAAGTCCTTTAGATGGTATATAATTGCTGAAGTATGTAATTGGTTCGTATATGGGATGTTACCGATAATTGTGCCATTGTACGCTAAATTTGTGCTTGATACAGAGGGTATAATGACATCTATACTATTGGGATTAACATTTATATCAGCAGCAATCTTTATGACAGTGTTATGGAAGCCATTAGTTCGAAAAATGGGCAACAAAAAAACTTGGATCATATCTATGTCAGTTTGGGGGGCCTCACTATTACCTTTGATGTTTATATCTGATTACATTTCGGGTCTGATTGTATTCTTCTTAATTGGAGTAGGTTTATCAGGTTCATTGTATATTATCGACTTGGTTGTTTCCGATATTGTGGATGAAGACGAAGTCGCAACGGGATTACGAAGAGAGGCGGGCTATTATGGAGTAAACGCTTTCTTTTTGAGATTTTCAAATGTACTAGTGATTTTAGCTATTGCTTCTGTGTTTTCTGGAGCAGGTTGGGCAGAATACACCCCCAATCCGGGAATTGATGTAATTTTTGGATTACGATCGCTTATGTTTATATTTCCAGCAGTAGCGTTAATAATAGCAATCATCGCAATAACTCAATACCCACTTCACGGCGAAAAACTAAAAAGTATCCAAGAAAAAGTCAAGGAAATTCATGAACAAAAGAAATCAAGAGTGTAGTAATCCTCTTTAATTTATATCCCTCTTTTTTTTATTAATATTCAATTTTAGTTAACAACCTAATCGTATAAATTAGTTTAATTAGAATTTGAAAAGAAATATCGGAAAAATTAGATAAGAAAAATAAAAGGATAATAAAAAAGTTTAAAATTCGTAACCACACTTCTTACAGACGTGTTTTTTAGCGTACATCGGGATATGTCCTACGTACGATAAAACTTTTGATTTATCTTCGATCTGCTTGATACTACTTCCAACCGCACCACACATTGGGCAAGTTGTTCTTTCTTCAGTAGCAAAACCGCCTGAACCTAACTCAGGAGGCTTTAATTCCCCTAATTCAGTTTCAACCTCCTCTAAGCGAGCTGTTTGTGCGTCCACTAATTTCTCATTGTTCTCTACAATATCAGTTAACTCTTGAATTTTGGTGTCTTTTTGGAGTAAGATATTGTTTAATTCCATCAATTGGCTATTTAAATTAGTATTCTCGTCTTGAGTAGCCGAAAGCTTATTATTTAATTCTTGAATTTCAGCGGTTAATTTGTCCGTTTGTTCTTTGTTATTAGAATTAGAGCTTTCCATTTCAGTTACTTTTTTTTCTAAATCTTGTATTTTAGATTTAGATGCTTCAAATTCCTCTTTTCTGCTTTCTAAAGTACCTTCGAGCTCATTTTTCTTCGCGTTTGCATTATCAAGATTACTTTTCAGCCCCTCGATTTCAGTGTTTAAAGCAGCATTAGATTGTGTTTTTTCTTCAATCTGAGCATTAGCTTGCTCCAATTTAGCTTCCATATCGCCTAGTTCTGCCTTAACACTTTCAAGGTTGCTTTTAGAATCCTCTAATTCTTTCGTTGTGGTTTCGAGACTTTCGCCGGTGGTTTTAAGGGTATTTTGAGTTCTGGTCAAATCATTTCGGGTATCCGTTAATTGCTTCTCTAAATCGTTCACCTTTGCCCTTAAATCTAATAGGAATCGCCCCTCTATCTTTTGGGACTTATCCGGGTTCTCTTCCGCTTTTTGCCAGTCTACAGAAATTTTTTCTCACGCTCTTATAGTTATTTTAATTGTTAATTTTTTATTCTATTTATAATATAATATAATAGAAATGTTTTAAAAATCTATTTTATAATAAATTAGATTTTAGTAATAACAATTGTGTAAAATTTATTTATCTTACGGTTGTTATAATATAATAATAGCGATTATTCAGATTTATGTGAATTAATGTGGAAGAAGAAGTAGGTCCTAAATTTGAATCGGAGTTAATATCAACTTCTGGCGTTTATAAGACTCCATTCTCTTTGATAATTTTAATCCAGTTATTCATCGGGGGATTAATTTTATTTATAGTGAATTTGTGGTTCATTAATAGTTTATATTATCTTTTAACGGGTATAGAGTTTTATTCGTTTGGATTAAAAGCTGAATGGTATTATTGGTTATTACTTCCGTTAAATATCTATGCTAATATTTTTCTATTTGTATTTACAATTATCTTATTTTCTGGAGGAATTTTTCGGGTATTGAATAAACTCTCACCACCTCAAGAGGGTATCTTCGAGAGGGGGAGCAAAGAATGGAAATATATGCATAGAAGGTTTTGGACTGCTTTTTTTCCTATTTGGTTAGCTCGAGCATTACCGTTACCGTGGCTTGATATCATTGCTTATAGATCCTTTGGAACTAGAGTTGGAAGAAGTGTTGTCTTATATGAAGGGTATGTAGACCCCTTATTTGTAGAAATCGGTGATTTTACAATGACTTCACTAAACATATGCATATTTTCACATTTAATATACCAAGACAAAGTTTTTATCAAAAAAGTTAAAATTGGAAAGGCGTGTGTAGTGGGACCTCACACCATAATAACTCCAGGTACAATCATGGAAGATTTTGCTGTTTTGGGTGTAAACAGTTACACAGCGATCAACCAGAGATTAAAAGGAAATCTAATTCATGTGGGCACTCCCGTAAGCATAACGCTACCAATTCAATCTATAGAAGAATCTCAACAAAAAGCAGTGAAAACTAAGGAATCTACAATCTCTGAAAATACTATCCAAAAAAAAATAGATTCGCATTTACAAGAGGAATAAAAAATGTTCCAACCTGCCAGTTTAAAAGGAGTTTCTCCCACACCTATCGACGAGAGAATTAGAAAAAAGTTTCTTATCTTATATATTGTGATAATTATCCTAAGTTTAATTCCAACATCGCTTTTCGAATTTTGGTATATTACTTTATTCTGGAGCGAAACATATTTCTGGATATTTTTTATAGTTCTACCCTTCAATGTCTTCTTTTCAATTTATTTAATCCAACTCAGTGCAATTATGATCTCAGTTTTATTTTTGAAAATTATCAATCTAATACATGTTCCAAGAGAAGGTAAGTTTAAGCGTTCAATAGAAGATCGAGATTATTATTTTTGGACAGTCCGAAATATCGTTAAAAAATGGCCACTCTACGTAACGGCGTCAAATCCTTTTCCGTGGCTTAAAAATCGTTTTACGCTGAGATTTTTTGGTGTAAAGATTGGAAAAAAAAATATCTGTGATAATAGTTGGATTTCCTCAGAATTCGTATCTATTGGTAAAAATGTTATAATTGGGATGAACTCCACAATTTTAAGTTTTGCAATTGAGCAAGATAATTTTATATTAAAAAAAATAATGGTTGGTGACAATGTTCTTATAGGAGCGAAATGTGTTCTCTTACCAGGTACGATAATTAAGCAAAATGCGAAACTTTCAGCTCACTCTTATACAAATCATAATCATGTATTAGAAGAGAATTCTATTTATAGCGGCCATCCCGCAAAATTAAAGGAAAACCATTAATATGATTTCCGAAAAAAGTGTTAAGATTAACTCTAAGGAAAAGGTTAAATCAAAGAAACGATTAGTGATCATTTCTGATACTCATATCACTCGTTCTGGGGGATCTTTTAACCTCCATGCTTTCAATGTTGGAATTGAAAAAGTAAATAAGATAAAAAATGCATCTGTTTATTTAAACTTAGGAGATATTACCCAGATGGGAACCTTATTGGATTATGAATATGCGTTAGAGCAATTTGAAAAGTTCGATCCAGTTACTAAAAGTCCTATTATGGTTTTAATTGGAAATCACGATGCCATGAATGTGGGTTATTTATTATTTGAAGAAATGATAGGTAGAAGGCATTACGCATATGAAGACGATGATATCTATATCCTTGGTATAGATAGTACTAAACCTGATTTACCTGGAGGAATAATACACCATAACATAATTAATATTGTGCGAACTGAGTTAGAGAATCCTGAAAGAGAGAATAAATTCAAAGTAGTTTGTTTTCATCACCAGCTTATTCCTATACCAAATACAGGAAAAGAGCGATCAGCCATAGACGATTCTGGAGATATGCTCAAAATGCTTTTAGAAGCAAAAGCAGATTTAGTTTTAAATGGTCATAGACATACTTCAAATTTATACACTGTGAGTAGTAGTGAAAAAGACTTATTTATTTTTAACGCCGGTACTTTTTGCTGTAACAAGACTAGATATCGAGAACTTTTCACGTATTCTATTATTGATATAGATGGTAGCGATCTTTGTTTTAAGGTGATCCCTGTTTTTGATCCGGATTCTAAACATGAAATCTTACGAGAAGTTAATTACTACATTCCATTACAAATAGAAAAAAAGCAAAAACCTATAGCTCGATTCATACAGATGTCAAATTCGTTAGTTTCTGAGCAGAATGATGGAAAATCTTCAAATTTTGAGAAAGCTATCAATAGCATTAATAAGATGAATGACATCGATTTGGTAGTACACGCTGGAAATCTTACAAAAAACAGCTATAAAGAAGAATTTAAAGCTGCGAAGGATATTCTTGAGCTGCTAAAACACCCATATATAGCCGTCCCTGGATTTACAGATTCAAAACCTCATGCTAAGGAGTATTGGAGACAAAATATTGGTGATTTTAATCCACTTTATGAGAATGAAAAGATATATTTTCAGGGCATGAACTCCACAACTCTAGATTCTAAAGAGGGATTTATTGGGAGAAAGAAATTAAATAACTTCACAGACAAAGTGTTATCGCTTAGTCATCAGAAAATTTTTGGTGTGTGTTGTTTTCATAACCTAATTCCGACTCCTCTTAGTGTATGGCGCACTGAATTAATCGATTCGGGCGACGTCCTTTCTCAATTTGCCAGATCGCAGATAGATCTGGTACTAAATTCCTCACCAAGCATATCTTTTAACCTAAAAATTGATAATACTATATTTTCTAATGGAGGGAATCTCGAAGGGAAATATTTTGACGATGTTTTTATCGAGATCGAAATCTATAGGAAAGGACTCGTAGTATTAAAAGAACATAATTTACGAACGGGATTAATAAAGGTTATTGGAAACTATTACTTATCTATCTTAATTTAAAAGAGAGTTAGGAATATTATGGATCAAAACCTTCTTTTACCTCAATATAACTTATTATTAATTAGATACGCTGAAATATGGCTAAAGTCGCAGAAGATTAAAATTCGAATGCTTAAGTATTTGATGAGTAACATTACTAAAATACTTAAACGAAAAGGAATCAAATTCAACAAGTATCAAATGAGTAAGGATTCATCGAGAGTTTTTTTCTTTTTTAATAATAAAGACCTTCCTTCTGCTATTGAGGTAATAAAAAACGCGTTTGGTGTACATTCCTTAAGTCCAGCAATCAGAACGTCAAACAATCTTAAAAACATTACCGAGCGAACAATTGAACTTGCTCAAGATATTCTTGATCAGAAAGACACTTTTGCGCTCAGGGTTAAAAGGTCTGGAAAACATAGTTATACCTCAATAGAAGTAGCTCAAATTGTGGGTAAAGCGATTATTGATAATTTTCCGAATCTTGATTTGAAAGTAAATCTCACTCGACCCAGAAAACAAATCTATATAGAGATAAGAGGTGATTTCTCTTACGTTTTCTCTCAGATTATCAAAAGTAAATGGGGTGGTTTACCTATTGAACCTCAGAAAAAAATAGTGGTAATGGACATAGGAAGGTTAAATGATTTAATCGCAGGTTTTCTGCTAATGAGAAGAGGATCTGAGATTTATCCTGTATTAATTGATCTTACAGAGGAAGGAACCGAAATCGAAGATTGGATTTCAAACTGGAAAGAAGTTGGTGATTATATACCAAGAAATAATGTTCATTTAACCAAATTTAGAATATATGACATTCTAAAGAAAGTTTATTTAGAGTTAGATGAAAAACAATATTTTTGTGGCTTATGCAGGTTACTTAGGTTTGATTTAATGTCCAAAATCCTTAAAAATCCTAAATTTCACTTTTATGAAAAAATTAAGGCATGTACTGATGGCACGAGCTTAAATTGTTCGAATTACTGTTCTGATTCCGTTGATTTAGAGACTTTAGCTATCAATGCGCTTCACTTAAGCCATCCTATATTTACACCTCTCATTGGTATTGGAGAGAGTAAGATTCAAGAATTGTTGAAAAAAATCTCAAATAATCTCAAAAAAGTGAATTACTGCCCTTTTAAACCACCGAATCAGGTATTTGATGCTGAAAAATTAAAAGAGTTATACAACAGTTTGAAAATTGATAATGACCTTAAAACTTTAGTGGAAAATGGAACAAGAATAAATATATTCTGAGAAAAATTATTCAATAAGGTTGTTAATTAAGCAAAAGAAGTTTTAAATTTGGAATAAAATTTAATAAAATCTTATAATTTTCTAATTGAAACGAGCTGTAATATTATGGTTAAAGTTGATTTGAACTTATTAAACATTTTTGTATTGAGAGTAAAAAAAAGTAAAATAGTATACGAAGGAGATACTGTAGGCGATATTATCTCCCAATTTCTCAAAGAATATAAAGATTTATTAGACGATAGTATTTTATCCAAAAACAAGAAGAAGTTAAACCCACAGATGGTCATTTTACTCAACGGTAGGAACATTTCTTACATGCAAAATTATAAAACGGAGTTAAATGAAGGAGACCAGCTATATATATCCTTTCCTATCTCGGGAGGTTAATCTTTTTATAACTATTAAGAATTTACTTTAATTTCAGTTTCAATTTTACAGCAAAATGTAAGGATTTATTAATTCCTTCTGCTATAAATAATTTGAAACCTATATTTTATAGTATTCTTTCTTGAAATTTTCTTTAATTATCGTTAAAATTTCGAGCTTTATATCTTTGTCTAATTGTTCAAACTTGTAAACTCTTAAGTTTGCGGTGTGTTCTTTCCCATCCACAACGATTTTGTGCTTCTCTTTCTTTTGAATCACTAAAGTGAGGTCGTAATTGAGGTATAATTCGCTAAACTCATTTTTTTCTTTGATAGGCGTTAAATCTTCGTTTACTACGTCTATAAAATCTAAACAAAATCTATAAATTTCCTTGTGGTATTTTTCGATCCTCTCTTCGAGAAGTTGTTTTCTTTTTTGGTAATTTTCTCTCTTAGGAGCGTTCATAATTAATTTTACAATTTTATCTCGGTCTTTTTCTAACTTACCTATTTTTTCTATTATTAACTCTCTCTGAGTTGAATTTGTTTAAATTTAATTCTTCGGGAAGTCTTTTATTAAATAGGTCGTGGGGGTATCGAGATTGGGGAACGGGATATGGAATCAGCCTGGATAGCATGGGATGTATTTACATTACAGGCTTTATCTCTTACTCTAGCGGAGTTAATAAATCATTGGTTCTCTTGAAATACAACTCTTCCGGACATCTAGTATGGAATAATACACTAGGTTCCTCTTACAGTCAAGGAAACGATATCTATGTTACTGAAAATGGAGATATTTACGTTACCGGATTTAAACGAAATGGCAATAATGACGACATAAGTTTAATGAAATACAATTCTTCGGGAGATTTGGTAATGGAAAGACTATGGGGCGGACCTGAAGATGAGTATGGATATAGTATTACATTAGATGATACCGGAAATATGTTAATAACAGGAAATAAAAAAATTACCTTAAATGACTATGATTTATGCATATTAAAATATAACCCACATGGAAGCCTTGAATGGGAAAAACAATGGGGGGGTGATGAATATGAAAATTGATAATTTTAGTAATATATATATCACAGGTTCTACGAGAAGTTTTCGGAAAAATACTAATAACGCTGATATTTTGATGGTTAAATTTGACAAAAATAGCAATTTTCTAGGATTTAAAACATGGGATAGTAGGAGTAGTAATGATTATGGACTTGCGCTTGTAATCGATGACTTAGGTTATGCGTATTTAACCGGAAGAATATCATCACCTGCTATTGGTAACGTCGTTGATATTTTCCTTCTAAAATATGACTTAAATAAATTTCCGATTGTCAGTACAGTTATTCAAACCTTAAACATTGTCTCTTTCTGCATCGGAATCGGAACTTTTTCGGTTATTTATATAATAATGAACAGAAGAATAATAAAAATCCCGATAGAAAAAAAGAATAAATAAATTTTAAAAACACAA
>JAUWZR010000045.1 GCA_030615235.1 Promethearchaeota archaeon | reverse complement strand
TATATATATATTTAAGTATTGAACTACAAGATTTAGATAAGCTAATTCAGAATTCAAACTTATTACTAAAAAAATAAAGAGTAGTGTAACTATGTTCGACAAAGGAGTTATCGAAAAGAAATTAGCAGAATTATTTGATGTTGTACCTGAAACTGAGGGCTTAATTGCTTCTGATCTGGAAGGAAAAGTAATCACAGGACAAACAATTACGGATATGGACCACATTGGAATCGCGAAAGCATGCGCGATACTTATAAAAAATTCTAATGCCTTGGGGGAAAACACAGGTAAGGGAGGCCTAAAATCAGCAATTATAGAATTAGAAGACGGATATGGGGTAATCGTTAGGTCTGATAAGGGAATTTTAATCGCTTTAGCAGGATTAGACGGTAAAGCGTCTTTATCTCTTCTTAAAAGAAACTTAATTTCAATTTCAAACTTATAAATTTATTTCCTCTTTTTTTAAAAAAAGAAATATAGGATGTTAATATTTTTAATACTTAATCCTTAAGACCTTTTTCTTCTAATAACGAATCTAAATCTGTAGTAGGAGGTTTATCCTTTTTCTCGGTTTCTATTTTTGGTTTTTTCTTCTTCTCCTTCTTCTTCAATCGCTTCTTGGCTTTTTTTTCGGTATAATCTATTGGTTCTGTCTCTGGAATTTCTTCTTTCAGTAATTCGCTTACTGATACATATCTTCCTTTTCGTTGTTTTCTTTTATCAGGTTCTTCAATAGGAGTTTCAATTCTCTTTATAGTCCTTTTCACATAAAAGTACATGATTCCCCAGACTAAAACAAAAATAGAAATCATGATAAGGGTAAATAGGTTTAGTAAATAATCAGCAAGTTGCACATCATATATTTCAAACAACTTCGAAACCTGAAAAGTAAGCTCCTCATCGGTTTTATCATTTTTTACGCCTATTGAAACAGATACATTCATTTGTTCGATTGCTGTAATGTCAATTCTCACTAAAATAACTGTAATATCTCCGGGTTTAAATTGTTCTAACGCTAAATAATCAATCTCAACTATACTGTAGCTTAATGAGGGAGAGATCTCTATAGAAATGTTAAGAACGATTATTCTAAGTTCCGAATCTCCTTTATTGCTTAAAGTTAATTGGATGGTGGTTTGAGCGTTTCTAAAAATCTGCTCTACATTCGATCGAAGCCCTAAGGATATGTCATTGAACGCTCGATACATTAAAATAGTAATGTTACGAGATTTTTCTA
Source organism: Promethearchaeota archaeon (assembly GCA_030615235.1). Lineage (GTDB taxonomy): Archaea > Asgardarchaeota > Lokiarchaeia > Sigyniarchaeales > SOKP01 > SOKP01. The sequence goes on along the minus strand of JAUWZR010000045.1, from coordinate 11,917 downwards.
AAGTATATTGATCTCCTTGCCAAGTTAAGCGAAATTTAAACTGATCATCGCTTGGTAGGCTTAATGTATCAATTTCAAAATTAGTAATGCCATCCAGATCCGAAATTTGAGTTGATAGGTTTTCCCATATTCCGTTTTTATAAAATTGACAAGTTATATTTTTATTTGGAATTATATCTCCAAACTCCGTTTTTAATACAGAACTTATATTAAATGATTGACCGTAAATCGATGTTTGAGGTTGTGTTTGAATTTCTGAAAAATCGCTATTAATCTTCAGAGAAAAAGATTCAATAAATTGATCGTAGCTACTTATATAATTTCGATCGTAAATATTTATCACAAATGTAGTTTGATTTGGGAGATATTGGCATTGGTCTCTTTCAAAAGGCTTCAAAATTGAAGCTCCTGTAATATCATTGTCTGATTTCAAATCGATGATATAACCTTCAAACACATCTTCTGTACTATTGACAATTAAAGATGATTCATTGCTTTCAAAAGTATCAATCTCATAACTTTCGCCACCATATTCGATAAAAACTGTGAATCGTGTTTTTGCTCCGCCTTTTCTTATTGGAGCATTTACTCCGTGCCATATTCCATCTCCGAGAAGAGTTGGTATTGCGATATCAACAGAAAAATCTTGGGTGTCTTCGCCATTAGGATCAATGCTTGGTTTTAAAGTTTTGAGATCTGTCGTTTGTTCAGCGATTATCCATTCTTGATTAACTAAAGATACAAGTTGTACGTTTACCCTTAGCTTAATCTCGATAAAACCGTGTTTATTTTGAATTCTTGTTTTAATTCGTATATCTTCATTAGGATTTAAAATTGTCTCGTTTTGAAGAAAATTTTCAATTAAAATCGGGATTTCTTCATCGCCAATAGTATAGATAAACTCTTGATTAATATCTGATTTATTTACAGCATAAAACGAAGGATAGTATTTGTCATCTGTGACATTAACAGTACTAATTAATATCGAATATTCTTCATACACCTTATCAACGATTCCGTCAAGAATATTCTGATTTAATGTTGGTTCGAAGATTAAATTATTCATATCAACATCGTACTTATCAATATAAAGCTTAAGTTTTTGACATCCTATAGCAGAGCCATTTTCCCAGAAGAATCCTAAATAATAATTACCAAAAACAGGTATAGCATTTGTCACATCGTAAATGGATTGATTATTAAAATCGTAAACTAAAGAATTCCCTTTAATTACTCCTGATATTGAATTTAGTTCAGCCCCTGGAACTTTTGTCGAATTATTTGGATAAAAAAGAACCACATTAGCGTTGCCGCTAATTGAAGGATTAGAATTAGGATCTCTTATATCAAGTTTTACTGATATATTATCTCCGTACATAAAACCGTTAGTTTCCCAAAGAATGTCATTGTAATTAATGTAGCTATTCATATCATAAATATGGTTGCTACTAGTAAGGTTAAGCGAGTAAGTTCCATTTATACCATCTATAATGTCGTTTGGTACTGAAACAAATTCGTATGAAGGTTGATTGGGCAGTATAATTTCTCCGCCCGTCTCGTTTACGACATCTTCGTAAATCTCGACGAAATTTGGATTTGTTAAGTTTTTTGCTGTATAATCGCTTGGGAATAAATACCAAAATTCAAGTAAATTCCAGTTGTCGAAGTTTTTATAATCTATGATCAAAGTATAGTTTAGCTCCCACATCGGAGTAGTATCATAAGACACTCGATATGCATTACTAGCTTGTTCTATCCAGTATGCCTTTACCGTATAGGTAACATTAAAATTAAAACCTTGAATTATGCTCTGATTCCAAGTTAAGTCTATTTGGAAATTATTCAAAGAATTGTTTGTAATTGAAGTGGTAAAATTATGATCCCATTGACCTAAACCCCATGTTAAGGATGAACTTGTATCGTAAGGAGCACTATTATTGATCTGGTCAATAATAGGAATATCTTGAATCTTTAATGTGTCTTGACTGTCGTAAGGATTTATAAAATCTGAAGGCATGTAAGCTCTAGTGACATTCAATTTAAAAGCTGCTGCGTCAAGTATTTGAGAGGTGTAGGTTGGTGTGGAAGGTACTTGTTTTTCAGCTACATTCCATGTTAATCCATTGTTACTGCTTGTTCTTAGTTGATGATCTACCCTATTATCAGGATCGCCATAAGTTTCCCGGGGTATTGTAACCAAACTAAAAACCTGTTCTGAATGGTTTGATTTAATAACAACAAAATAATTGTTGAGGCTTAAGTTTTGAGTATTTGCAGGATTAAAATCGAAGTATGATAAAGAATCGCCATGATAGTCGTTATAATTAATTATTTGGGAATCGATTAATTTGGAAGTGTCAGGTTCTAAATTATTTGCTATTAGATTTGATGAAGTTCTAGCTATAGTTGCATTTGCTTCATATAGGGTTATATTTAACTCTGCATTTAAAGCTTGGGTGAGGTTCAAAGTTCTTATCCAGGCATAGAATCCGTTAACACTTGAACTATTCCCCTTTAAATCAAACTCTAAAGCAACATGATTACTACTGGTTATTGGTAAATCAAAACCGTAAGTAGAAGATAATTCAAATTCTTCTAATGTAAGAGTAAAATTAGTAGTATCAAATCTATTAAAATAAAATTGTATTTGGCTTATATCTGACGCATTAATATAATTTAAATTTTCATTAACAAACTTATTCTCAAATAATTGAGTACCAAAGCTACTATTTATAAAGAAGGGGTCAGCTACGATTTTCCAAGATGAGCTTGATACATCATACATTTTAAGCGTTAAATTAACATCTTCATTGATACTACCTGAAAATTGCGAAATCAACCCTAATATAAACGATCTATTAAAATTGAGATTAAAAAAGGGTCCCGTATAAATCCTACTTGTGAAGTTTGAGGAAATTGTAAAATTTAATACGCCATTAGACGAATTTAAGCTTACATATGTTGAAGGGACTCCGTCTACTAGCTTACCAAAATCTATTGAACTAAGGTTAAAACCAGTATTAATCTTCATAGAAGAAGTATCCTCATTGTATTTAAATTCAATAAAATCATCTGCTTCAAAGGCGTTCGTATCTTCAATAATATAATCAGTTGTGAAATTATTCTGAAATGTGAAATTAAAATTCCCATATGTCATATAAGTTGATTCTGTAGTTGACATAGATGGAATAATAAAAGAATTTTGATTGTTATCATTTGAAAAAGAATTATTTAAAACATAGATTCTTACATCTTGATTATCTCCTGTACCTGTTATGTAATAATCTGTTAAATATAAATCGGCATCAGAATTTCGAATATGATTTTCATCAATTGACCAATTATGTTGTTGGTTATTGTTCATATCGACATTAAAGTCACTCATTATCAGAGTATTTACTAATACCATTGAAAAGATGAATATACTCGCAAATAAAATTCTTTTAACCTTCTTTCTTCGTCGTAAAATCAAATTAACCAACCGTAATTGTCAATATTTTAGTTATTAAATAATCTAAGAATATTAAAATTTGCTAATTTATATTAAATTTATGCGATAGATTACTTAATGACAAAATATTAAGTTACATATATTAAAATACATATAAGGTCGAAAGATTAAATGAGTGTTGAATCAATTATCGCCAAAATTGAGCAAAATAAAGAGATTTATGTTGATTTTTTAAGGAAGCTTATTCAAAGCGATTCTGTCAACCCACCTGGGAATGAAAAAAATGTAGCACTTGTTATTGAAGATTTCTTGAAAGATGTAAATGTTAAAACTGAGATTTTTCCCTTTGGAAATAATCGCGCAAATTTAATAGCTTATTTAAACGAAAATTTTGAAGGAAAGAATCTATTATATAACGGGCACATGGATGTCGTTCCTCCAGGATCCGAAACAATTTGGAAATATTCCCCCTTTTCAGCGCTAATTAAGCGTAATAAAATCATGTACGGCAGGGGAACCTCTGATATGAAGAGTGGATTAGCAGCTATGGCTATTGCTTTAAAAGTTTTAAAAGAGTTAAAACTCGATCTTACTGGAAATTTAATCTTGAATGCTGTCGCAGATGAAGAAACAGGTGGAAAGTTTGGAACAAGTTGGTGCGTTAATAATCCATTAAAGCCTATAAAGTGTGATTTTGCAGTGATAGGTGAACCAACAGGTCTAAGTCCGCTTCCTAAAGCAATTCTCGTGGGGGAAAAGGGGCATCTTGTCATAAAAATAAGAACACATGGGATTTCAGGTCATTCTTCAATGCCAGCAATGAGTAAAAACGCAATTTATATGATGAACGAAATTATTGAAAACCTCGATAAAATCGATGATTATATCCCTAAAAGTGAACCACCAATTAAGTTGGAAAAACTCAAAAAGTTGTTAGCAGTTACCTTTCCAAATGAAGATATTTTTAACAAAATTTTAAACGAACAACCTGAGCTACAAAATTTACTCCAATCTCTTCTTAGTTCTTCCAAAGCATTTACTATGATAAAAGGGGGAATTAAAGAGAATGTAATTCCTGACTCTTGTGAGGCTATCCTTGATGTAAGACTTTTACCGGGACAACAAGTCGAACCTATTTTAAAGGCTTTAAAGAAACTTATTAAGGATGATGTAGGATATGGTGTAAAAGATGATTTTTCTAGTCCTCCGGGGGAAGTTTTTGTTGAGATTGAAATAGTAACGGCTTCTGAAGGCTCTTATTGGGAAAATTGGGAGGAATCAGACGAATTAAATGATTTTTGTAAGCTTGTTGAAACGATCTACGAGAAAAAACCGTTTTACACTCTTCTCCCTGCTTCTGCTGATGCGCATTACATGCGTAATGACGGATACTGCCCACAAACCATCTTATTCGGTCCTGGAAAAGGAAGAACCGCTCACTCAATTGATGAAAATATTGAAATTTTAGATTTTATTAGAGCGATAAAGGTTTACACGATTTTCGCTTACAAATTTCTCAGTTAAAAATGATTCAATTTAAATTAAAAATGTCAACAATTTCATACATGAATAGTAATTTATTTAAGACCTTCTTTTTTTAATAGTCTTAACTTCATTGTATTATTAATAGTAATAAGGAAATGCAAGACCTAGTAAAGATAGAGGATTGTATAGTTCTGATAGATTCTTCGAGATCTATGGTTAGGAAGGATTTTAAACCTAATCGTCTATTAGCAGCACTGGAAACAGCAAAAAACTTCATTCGCGAGAAATTTATAGTAGATCCTAAGGATAGAATAGCGATTCTATCTTTTGGTGCTACGATCAAGAAACTCTGTCCATTTAGTTATGATGAAGAACAATTGGTTAAATCGTTAGAAAAAATCAAAGTTTCTGGTAATGGTTTGCTTGATGAAGGATTAGCTTTCGCAATTCAATTCCTAGTTGGTGAAATGCGAAAATTAGGAGGTAAAACCAATAGAATTTTTATTATATCAGACAATAAATTAGAATACAAAGAAAAAATCCGAAAGACAATTGATATTGCTAAAGGTTTGGGAATTTACATTGACACTTGCCAATTAGGGAAAACACAAGATTATTCTCAAAGCATCCTAAAGAAAATTGCAAGACTGACTGGAGGGCAATTTGGATTTTTTAGCAATTCAAAAGCCTTATTAAATGCTGGAATGTCGTATGCATCAAAAAAAGAACTTAAAACCTCCACAGATTATTTTTCACCGGATAAAAAAAGCGACTTGGCGCCTTTAATAAGTGAAATAGCGCTACAATTGAGAAGACCCAGCGTTTTGGATATAAGATTAATGATGGGTAGTAAAGAGAGAGGCCAAGAAAAATGTCAAATCTGTCACTCTGTAAAAGCAGCAATAACAAGTGCTGACTTTTTTAGCGAAGGACGATATTGTCCTTCTTGTGAACGCCCAATGCACCTTTCATGTGCGGCTATGTGGGCAAAAAAAACTGAATATAAAGTGAACGTATTCAGATGTCCGTTTTGTTTTTTTTTGTTGGAACTTCCGCCAGCAGCATCAAAGTTAATAAAAGAGAAAACTGAGGAAGAACCAAAAATAAAATTAATTGATGAAAGTGGTATAAATACTACTAAAATGGCTTTAATTCCAGAATATGATATCGAAGATATCAATTCGTCTTGTACGTATTGCCACAGTATTTTTTTAGGTGATTATAAGGTATTTCAATGCCAAAAATGTGGAGCTTATTACCACGAACCATGTTTAAAGAAGATGCATGCTGAAATTAAAGCTTGTAGAGCTTGTGGAGCGCAAATTCTATAAGTTTTAGTAATCACCTTTCTCTCATAAAGTTGAAATAAGAAAGTAAATTACTTTAACAATCATTATAAGTAGTAACACTGTAATCGTTAGTCAAGAATAAACTTGTAAAATACAATTTGGAGTTCTGGAATGTCCAACACTAAAAAGAATAAATGGGTAATTACTTCAGCATGGCCCTACGCAACTTATACTCCTCATCTGGGAAATATGATTGGAAGTACATTATCCTCTGATGTATTTGCAAGGTATTGTAGGCTAAAGGGAGATGAAGTCGTTTTTGTTTCAGGATCTGATTCACATGGCACTCCTGTTGCCGTCGCGGCTAAAAAATTGAACATTTCAGCTGAAGAATTAGCCAAAAAAAATCATGCTTTAATAAAAGATTTGTACCGGAAATGGAAAATATCGTACGATAATTATACTGTTACGTACAATCCAACACATATTGATTTTACAAGGAAATTCTACTTAGAGGTTCAAAAAAATGGATATGTTTTTGAAAGAGAAATCGAGTCTTTTTACTGCGAACACGATAACTTATTTCTTCCTGATAGATTTGTTGAAGGAATATGTCCTCACTGTGGCGACGAGAAAGCGAGAGGGGATCAATGCGATAAGTGTCAGAAATTGCTTACTCCGTTGGAGTTAAAAACTCCCCGTTGTGCTATTTGCAATAATACTCCTATAGTCCGTAAAACTAAACATTGGTATTTGGATTTACCAAAATTACAAGGAAGATTAGAAGAACTGATAAAAAATAATACTATTATACCACAGAATGCCAGGAAAATGTGTTTAAATAGTATTGCAGAGGGAATTCCAGAGAGAGCTATAACTCGAGATTTAGAATGGGGCATCCCCGCACCATTTAAAGGTGCTGACGAAAAAACGATTTATGTTTGGTTTGAAGCAGTTTTAGGATACGTTTCCGCTGTTAAAGAGTGGGCCGAGACAATTGTTAAAGATCCAAAAAAGTTTGAGTATTTTTGGAACGATCCCAATACCAAAACGGTTTTTTTTATTGGAAAAGATAATATAATTTTTCATCTTATTGTTTTTCCAGGGCTCCTACTAGCTTATAACGACGATAAGAGTAACATTGAGCGTTTTGTATTACCATATAATGTTTCTTCTACAGAATTTTTAATGTACGAAAATGATAAATTCTCTAAATCTCGAGGAAATGGAATATGGATCGATGAAGCTTTAAAATTGGCTCCTCTGGATTATTGGCGCTTTACTCTCGTATTTAATCGCCCAGAAACGAGTGACACTTCATTTTTATGGTCAGAATTTGAAAATAATATCAAAACATTAAATGACAATATTGGTAACTTTATCCATAGAACTTTAACGTTCATTGACAAACAATTTGAAGGAAAAATTCCAAAAAAATTAGAAAATGATGAAGTTGATATACAATTCATAGATCGTATAAATTCGGTCAGCGAAGAGATAGGTGAAAGTATACAGAATTTTAAATTAAGAAAAGCATTAAGAGATATAGTTAATTTTGGAAAGGAGGGAAATGTTTACCTTAATAACAAAGCCCCTTGGCATTTGATTAAACATGATAAGGATGCAGCTGGACACGTATTTAATATCAGTGCTCAAGCTGTTTACGCATTTGGTGTTTTATTAAGTCCATTTATTCCTGGAACATCTGAAAAGATACTTTCTTATTTGAATGTGCCAAATTCTAAAGCCATATCTTGGTATAGTATAGATGAAAATGCCATTAGAGAAGGGTTGAAAATTAAAAAACCAGAGCCATTATTTCAAAAACTTGAGATTGATGATTTAAAAAAGGCTCTTAAAGAAATTAGAAAAACGAGTGAAAGAAAAGGTGAGAAAGAGTTGGTATCATACGAAGATTTTAAGAAACTCGATATTAGAATTGCTGTAATTGATAAGGTTGAAAAGGTCCCTAAAGCAGACAAATTATATAAATTATCTATTTCCTTAGGAGAAGAAAAGAGAACTTTAGTTGCGGGGTTAGCGGAACAATACAAAATCGAAGAGTTAAAGGGTAAAAGTATAGCTATTTTAGCAAATTTAGAACCTAGGAAATTGAGAGGAATTTTAAGCGAAGGAATGCTTCTCGCTGCTGTAGATGGGAACAAAGTATCTATCTTAACACCAGATAGAGATATTCCCGCCGGAGCTAAAATTGAATAAATTACAGTTTTAGAGAAAATATAGGATTTAATCGGGCAATAATTTCACCGAGTTCTAACTGAATGGACTTGAGAATAACATCTCGTCCCCTGTATTCGAATTGTAACTCCTTTACATTTCTCACAATTTTTAATTTTTTTCTATCTTTTACTAATTCACATGCAAAATATCTCTGATACTTGTATTCCAAAACTTTTTGAACTCTCCTTATATCAGGTAGCATGTAACCTCCACCGTGAGGTAGTACATCAGCATTGCTCAATAAGTTTAAAAGCTCCAAATTTTCAGCTCTTGTGAAGAAATCGTTGTTTCTTAATGCAGTTCTCGAAAAACTTTTTTTACCCCTCCAAAGATAACATGCTAAATCGGCGCGTAATGCAGTAGGGAAAATATTAGTGCGAAGGCTGTTGTTTTTTATGTCAGTACAATTACTTCCTAAATACATCTTATTAAAATCTTTTAAGAATTGGTGTGGAGTGTTACATATTACATTGTAATCAGGATTAAAAATCTTGCGAGCTATCATTTCTCTCTTCTTATTCGAAAAATTAGATGCTTTTTTATTAAATTCGAGATATTCTTTCGCTTCAGTGTCTAATAATATAAATTGTTTTCCAAATATTGTTTGTTCTTCAATAGCAAGATCTTTTAATGTCTTCGAAGTGTCAATGTACAAACCAATTCCGTGCTTATCGTCGCGAAATTCAGGAGCAGAGCCGTGAATCATGAACATATACGGAGGAAAATTGGTATCAGATAGGTTTTTCGTTTCGAAACAATTTATAAAATGATTCGAAATATTATAATCCCAATTAATTAAAATATTGTCGTAATATAATTCGGTACTCTTTACATTGTCTATTTTTTTTATGATATCGTAAGGATCAGGTAGCTCTTCTAATCCTCCAACTAATAATCCGCAACAATTAGGCTTAATATTTAAAAATATTAATTTATCATCCCCTTCTCCCCAATTTAATCTTCCACCATATCCCAATCCAGAATTCCAACGGAAATTATTTCTTGAAATTGTTTCATCAGGGGATGAAACAAAGGTCGCCTTAGGTTTAAAACCATATTTTTCTTGAATAAGATGGAATTGTGCTAAACCATATTTCATGTTGGCTTTACACAGTTTCGAAGCACCGTCATTCAATCCCGAAGAAAAAATGAATTCGTTTGCCCTCTGAAGTAAATCTGCCTTAGACAGTTCACATATTTTATTGGATAGACTAATTGAACCCATACTAATTATATAGTATTATACTTATACTTATATATACAATCCTATCTTTCGTATTAAGGAAAAGCTAACTTGATTCAACATTAATTATGAGTAATACCGAAAACATTATCATATACGATTCTGTAAAAGGCATAAATTTAGAAGGAGATTTCCAAGGATCGATAATTACACGATGCAAGGATGAGAATGAATCCATTATTTTTTCAGACAATGTAAAAATATCTGATTCAGAGGGTATTTTCATTGCTAATGGCCTTAGAGTAGGATTCGAATTAACTTACAATAAAAAATTAGCATTTTCTCGAAAGATCGAGGCGCAATGGTACGAGGATTTTGAGTCGATTGAATATTCAATTCTAATATCAGAAGATATCATGCAAGTTTACGACGAAGGTCAATTTTCTGACGCTTATCCTTACACTTTAAACAAATTAAACACTGCTGCCCTGTATTTAGACGATAATGAATATGGAATCAATCATCTGGAATTTTTTAGAGAAGAAATGCTCAGGAACCCTGTGTCATTAGTAGGTAATGGAGTTATCATAGCTGATAGAGTAGTAATCGATGAGAGAATTGATCCGGTATTCTACGATTGTTTAATCGTAGGGCGCGATGAGAACGGAGATCTTCTCGTTTCTTTTGAGCCGTACATGAATGTTAAAAAATCGTTAACTGATGTTAAATATATTATCATTTTGGGAATTGAAGAACTCAAGCTGTAAGTTTTTTTAAGCATGATATTATACGAAAATAGAAAAGAATTATTGCTCAATGTAATCAAATGGGGTAATAACCCTTTTAAAAAATTTGTTAGTACGGGTGAGATTAAGGAGGATTTAGATTTAGTTAATTCGAGAATAAACCTAATTCAAAAAATTAAAGAACTCGTAAAAAATGAGACTAACTTTATTCTCCCTATTATTGGGGACATTGGATCGGGGAAAACTCATCTTTTTTGGGCTTTAAGAAATAATCTTTATTATTATAATACGATCTATATTTCACTTGAATATGTCTATAAAAAGCTTTTTTCTAATATATATTCCGAATTTATAGAAAATCTTGAAATGGAACCCTTGAAATATGTCGTAAATCAATTGTGTGACAAGTGGGGTGCGTTAGAAAGAAAATTTGGATTTTTTCATGTTGTGGATATCGAAAAAGTGCAAAAATTCGCTTTCGAACAGCTTGTAAATAAATATCAAGGAGTTGAACCTGAAACGCTAAAAGATGTGATAAATGGAATTACAATCCATCAATTAGACCCCTATAAGAAAATCGAAGCAGAGAGATGGTTACTTGGTGAACTAATGGATGCAAAGGAATTATCAATGTTAAATCTCACTCATGATCTTCGCAAAGGGAAAAACGCTTATTTGATGCTACGGATTCTCGTTGAAAACTCCAAATCGGGGACAATTTTATTTATAGACGATTTTGGAAAGATAATTTCAATTATGAGCCCACAATCTGAACAAGTCGAAGAGGTTTTCGATCCTAGCTGGCTATATGGAACCGAAGTGTCTCCAAACGATATCGCTGCTGATAAAATATTTAATAAAATAGTTCAGCTTCAAAACATTGAGGGTTTGCGTATAATTATTACCTTGAAATCAAAGGAATCTCTAGTGGATATCAGGAAAAAATATAGTGAAAAAACCCCCGAATTGTTATCCTCTATAAGGGAGCCAATTTATCTTTTGGAATTCAAAGAGGAAGATGTTTACGAGTTATACAGTAGTACAATGAGTAAGTTCTATGAAAGTATTGATAATACCGAATTTACCAAGGCGTTCCAAAATCCGTATTACCCGTTAAATAAGCGTATTTTAAAGTATGTATTTGAAAGAGCTGAAGGTAATCCAAGAGCGATTATAAAATTATTAATAAAAATTTTCAACGAGATAATATATTCAAATGAATCTATTGACGTAATCCTTAAAGATTACGAAAATACTAGTAATTAAGTAAAGCTAAATATCAGTCCTATTGTTAGTTGGATCGTCGCGTACATTATTTTCAGATATCCTTTTTTCTTCAACATTTAACTTTTTGTTTTTGAGAAAGTTTTGGAATTCCCGTTCGTTTATTTTTTCTGAGTCTAAAGCACCGCTATCAATTCAATTTTGTTTAAAATCTCTAACAACTACGATAACTTCCTCTGGTTTACAGGCTTTCCTAAGAATTAGACCTGTTCTTTCTAATGTGTATTCAGAATACCAC
>JAUWZR010000057.1 GCA_030615235.1 Promethearchaeota archaeon | reverse complement strand
TTCGCACAAATTGATGTATTCGATCCGTTTTCTGAAGGAAAAGAAGTCATGATTAACGCTGAAGAATTTATGCTAAACCAAGATTTTATTCCAGTATTAATCCCTGCGATATCAAATGCATATTCTGGTAGTAAAAAAGCTCAACTCGAAGATTTATTTCGAGCGTATGAATTTATGATGAAAAGAGTATTAGAGGGCATTAATTACGCTATAGAAATAGCTTCAGGTGGGCAAATTCTTCTGGAATTAGATGGTACAATATACAGCTCAGGTAATATCTTCGATATCTGAACAAATATATTGAAAAATCCTTACCTTTATCTCCAACTCGTTCGTTTTTAATGCATTATAAGAAACATTAAAAAATAAATTAGAAAAAAATCCAACTATCTTTTTACATATTATTAATGTTTTTAAAATAAAGTAGATTTAATGCTCCTTCGGCATTCTCTTTAACTCTGCTAGAGAGAAGACTGGTCCATCAATGCACACAAATTTCTCACCGATATTACATCTTCCACATTTCCCGATTCCGCATTTCATTTGCATTTCTAAAGAATTAAGGATTTGTTCGTCCTTCCAATTTAGTTTTTCTAGCTCGTTTTGAGCTGTTTTAATCATAATAGGAGGACCACAGACGACAGCAACTGCATTTTCTGAAGATGGAGCGACTTCTTTAACAACAGCGGCAACAAAACCTACTTTTCGAGTCCAGCTTTCCTCTTCGCGATCTATTGTCAAAACTATCTCAATATCGTCTCGTTTTTCCCATTCTTCAAGAAGATCTCGATAGAGAACTTCGCTTGAATCTCGATTTCCGTAAATAACAGTAATATTTCCATAATCTTTTCTGTGTTTATCATCTAATACATATAAGACAAGAGATCGTAATGTAGAAAACGCAAATCCACCTCCAATTACGACGATGTTCTTTCCTTTTAGCTCTTCCATCGGCCAACCGTTTCCTAACGGACCTCTTATACCTATCGTATCTCCGATATCACAATTATGGAATGCTGAGGTAACGGTTCCCATTTTTTTAATCGTGAATTTAATAGTTCCTTCTTCAGTTGGAGAAGATGCTATACCTATTGGGCATTCTCCCTTTCCGATAATACTGATTTCGGCAAATTGTCCAGGGACATAATCAAAAGCTTTGTATTCTTCTTCATTTACGAATTCAAGTTCGAAGGTTTTAATATCGTTAACCTCGTTTTCTGAGACCATCGATTTAACTTTTGTTAGTATAGGGATGTATGGGTTAGGCACTTACTTTCTCACCACTTTTTTCTTCAATCTCCAGTATTTTATCAATTATTAATCTGAGCTCGTTATTAACAGGACAGGCTGTAATGCATCTTCCGCACCCCACACACCCTAGACAATCGTAGTTCGAGGGATAATAGCTAAACTTGTGCATTATTCGATTTCTACACCTTTGTATTTTAGCTGGGCGAGGGTTATGACCGCTCGTTTCGAGCGTATAAAGACACGACTGACAAGTGTCCCAAATCCTAATTCGTCTACCCCGGTTATTGTATTCGTCATTTTCGTCGATAACATCAAAACAAGTACAAGTAGGGCATAGAAAAGTGCACGAACTGCATCCGATACAGCTTTCACTAATTTCTTGCCAGACTGGATGTTCGAAATTCTCGTCCAATACCTTAGTTACTAAATCAAAATTAAATTTAGTTGTAATCGATTCTTCCGCTTGCTTTGCTAAATCCTTTGCTTTATCTACATCTGCTTTTTTAGCATCAGAAAGCCAAGTTAATTTTTTAACAAGGCTTTTTCCTTTATCACTGATCGCTTCAACTAAGAATATATCTCCTAAATCTGATAAATACACATCGGTGCTTTCTTTTTGAAAAGGATGCCCTCCTACAGAAGTACAAAAACAGGATTGTCTAGGTGTATTACATCCGAGTCCAATAATAGTTGCGTTTTCTCGCTTTTTTAGAAAAATGTCGTCCTGAAAGTCGCCAGACGCAAAAAAATCTTCTAACAGCTTAAAACTATACGCATCGCAAGGTCTGACTCCAAAAATTAGAATTTTGTCCTCTAAGTCTTTCCTTTCCTCGATGATTACATCTTTCCCTTCGTATTTATACTCAAAAATAATTTCTTTCTGCGGAAATAATACATCCTTAGGAGGTACTTTTGAATTTAAGTAATCTAACTCAATTTCTTTTACATCAGTTATCTCCTTGAATGCGATATTTCCCTTAATTTTAGTTGGAGCATAGAACTTATATTCAGGCACTAGTTCTTCAAGTAACTTACCAATATCTTTTTTCGCAAATATTTTTTCATCCATATTTTAACCACTCCTTTTAATCCTCTTCTAGCGCGAATTCTTGGGCATCTTCCAACTTGAAATCTACCATGGGTGGTAGCACATCTGGATCGAGGCCTGAAGTGAAATCAAATCGTTCTTTTACGATTTTTTCTAATTTTCTATTAATTTTATTTAAATCAATGCCCATAGGGCAAACTAATGAGCACGCACCGCACGCAACGCATCTTCCCGCCATATGCATTGCCCGGATCAAGTGATAGACGAATACATCTGGTAAATCAGTTGTCTTCCCGAACCAAACTGGCTTATTTTGATCAACAAAACAAAGATTACAATAGCACATAGGACAGGCTTCTCGACACGCGTAGCACCTGGTACACACGCTTAATTCTTCCGTAATCTGGTTCCATTTTTCTTCGGGAGTTAACGCTTCAAACTCGGAAATGTCGCTAAAATCGTCTACGATATTCGAATATTCTTCGCATTCGCCAACGCATAAGTCAAGCGATTTAGAAACGAGAGGAGGTTTTCGAATTTTACATGTCTTGCATAAATCGTTCATATATTCATCGTAAGGGAATTCCCTTTCAAAATCTTTTCCCTTAACAATTATATTGTCGCCAAACACTGAAACTTCTAGAATTTCTTTTTCTCCAATTTCCATCTCAATCCGTTGCCTATTAACAACTCCGTTGCATGGAATTCCTATAATTTTAATCTCGTCAAGGTTAATCTTATTTTCTGACGCTAAGTGAATTAATCCTCTTCCTACACAGCCTTTAGATATAACTCCAACTGTTAAGTTACCTTTTTCGGGATTCACGAACTTTGGCACTCTAGGTACTAAATATTTGGCTAAATTAACGTAGCATAAATTGTTCCAAATCAACTTTTCGACATCCTCTTCGCTGTCGATTATAATCGGTTGGGAGAGCAAGGGTAAAGTACCTTCCATATAACCTATAATAACATCTACTTTTTTTTCTTTAAGTAGTCCTCTAGCGATTTCTCTTAAGTTATTTTCTATTTCTTTATTTTCTGTTTCAAGTCCCATACTCTTCACCATTTCTTTTCAAATTTTTTGTTTTGACCCAATTTTTTTACGATTTCGGTTGCTTTTCGAACTAACACCGCAAAACGCATGCCTTCTGCGGCAGAAGCCCACATAAAGTTAACTCTCCCGGGTTCGATGCCGAAAAATTCTAAAAGTTCTTTTAATATCGCAAATCTCCTTCGGGCGACCAAATTTCCGCTAATATAGTGGCAATCGCCTGGATGACATCCAGAAACGAGAACCCCATCCCAACCATCAGTTAAACTTTTTATAATAAAGTAAGCATTGATCCTTCCAGAGCACGGAACTCTCACAATTCTAATGTTTGGGGGGTCTTGAATTCTACTCACGCCTGCTAAATCTGCTCCAGCGTAGGAACACCAATTACATAGAAAAGCGATAATTTTTGGCTCCCACTCTTTATTTTTAGACTGTTTTGTTTCTACACTTGGTTCTGTCATTTTTATAACCTCCCTGTTATCATAGCATATATTTGTTTAGATGAAAAACCTGCAACATCTATAGCAGCACATCTACAATTTCCTGAGCACGCACCACACCCTTTACATAGAGCTGAATTTATAATGGCAACGCTACCGAATCGTCTATCTTCAATTAATTCTATCGCATTATAAGCACAATTATCTATGCACATCCCACAACCACTACATCTAGCAGGATCTATACTAGCAATTTTGCCTTCGGCTTCAATTTCATCTTTTGAGAGAATTGTACACGCTCTTGAAACCGCTGCATTTGCCTGAGAGATAGAATCCTCAATTGTTTTTGGACAGTGGGCTAAACCAGCGACAAAGACTCCTTCTGTAGCAAAATCAACTGGTCGTAACTTGACATGTGCTTCTAAGAAAAAATTATCGTTATTTAAAGGTACTTTTAACAATTTGCCCAATTCCTCGTTATCTTCCTTTTGGGCAACTATTCCAACACTTAACACTACCAAATCTGAGTTTATCAG
This sequence comes from Promethearchaeota archaeon, assembly GCA_030615235.1. Taxonomy (GTDB): domain Archaea; phylum Asgardarchaeota; class Lokiarchaeia; order Sigyniarchaeales; family SOKP01; genus SOKP01. The sequence continues at coordinate 7,432 of JAUWZR010000057.1, read as the reverse complement.
AATGTTATCTTTTATAGGTGTAACTACATTCACTCTTAACTTCGAGCCTTCTGGAACAATTTCAGGTGGATTATCCTCATCGTAACGAATAAATACGATTCCTGCTTCACGTGCCATTCTATAATACTTTTCTTTAAATCCATAAGTTCTGACATCTCTAAACAAAATAACAATTTCAGTAGTAGGGCTTTGCTTTTTAGCCAATATTGCGTTTTTAATTGCTTCTGCGCAACACATCTTACTACAATAAGGATGTTCTTCGTTTCGCGATCCTACGCATTGAATCATAACAATTGATTTTTTATTTTTAATATCATCAGTCGTGTTTATTACTTTCTCGAATTCAGATTGAGTAATGACATTGTCGTTTGTATTATATAAAAATTCATTAGGTTCATACTCTTTAGCGCCAGTTGCTACAACTACAACTCCATGCTCAAATTCTGCTCTAGTGTTTTCTGGTCCGTGAATTACCACTGATTTGAAATTTCCAATATAACCGTTAATAATTTCTATTTTTGCATCAGTAAAAACATGGATATTTGCGTGTGCTTTTACTTGCTCAATTAAGTCTAATAGAAAGGCTTGGACATTTCCCCCTTCAAGTGTCGTATATATGTTCCGGGCAAAACCACCTAATTCCTTTTCTTTTTCGACTAAAAATGTTTCGAAATTTTGATTCGCAAAATTAAGAGCAGCAACCATACCGGTAATACCCCCTCCTATGACAAGAGTTTTAGGAGTAACTCCCAATTTAATTCTTTCTAATGGCTGAATGTTTCTCGCTTTATTTACTGCCATTCTTACGAGATCCATTGATTTTTCTGTAGCCTCTTTATACTGATTCATATGAACCCAACTACATTGATCTCGAATATTTGCCATTTGAAATAAGTATCTATTCAACCCGGCTTCTCTAATAGTTTCTTGAAATAATGGTTCGTGAGTTCTTGGAGTGCAAGAAGCTACGATAACTCTATTTAAACTATATTCCTTAATTTTATCCTTAATTATCGTTTGAGTGTCAGCCGAGCATGTATATAAGTTTTGATCTGCTAAAACAACATTTGGAAGCGACTTTGCATACTTCACTACTTGTGGAACATCTACATATCCTCCAATATTCACTCCACAATGACATACAAAGACACCAATTCTAGGTGGTTGACCGGCGACAAATATCTCGGGTGGTAATGTCTTTTCTGTGATTAATGTATCTCTTTTTTCGTATAATAGCGTATTTACACAGCCTGCAGCCGCACTGGCTTGAGTAACTGTCTCAGGAATATCTTTCGGTGAAGAAAATGCACCACACACGAAAATTCCTGGAATTGTTGTCTGAACGGGATTAAAAATATCCGTTTTAGCAAAGTTATATTCGTTTAATTCAATTCCAAATTTATCTGCTAAATATTTAGCATCATCTGGAGGGTTCAAACCAACAGAAAGTACAACCATCTCAAAATTCTCTTGAATAATTTTCCCATCTTCTGTTTCGTACTTCAATATCAGATCCTTAGTTTCTGGATCTTCATTGACTGAAGAAATACGACTTCTTATATAGCGCACACCATATTCATCTTGCGCACGAATAATATATTTATCAAAATCTTTTCCGTATGCCCTTATATCCATGCTAAAAATGGTTGGTCTTATTTGATGCATGTGTTCGTGGGCGATTACTGCTTCTTTTGCAGTATACATACAACACACAGAAGAACAATAAGGTTGACCATTTCCTGTAAAGTCTCGAGATCCAATACATTGAAGAAATGCGACTTTTTCTGGTATATCTCCATCAGATGGCCTTAATACTTTTCCTGTATAGGGACCACTAGCGCTTAAAATTCGCTCGAACTCAATACTTGTAACTACATTTTTGTATTTGCCGTAACCATACAAATTACCTTCTGGAGGTATGTATTCATCATATCCAGGTGATAATACAATACCACCTACTTTTAATTCAATAATCTCATCTTCTAAATCGTATTCTACGGCATTTGCTTTACACACTCCTTTACAAATTCCGCACCCAATACAATAATCTTTATTTATAGCATACACAAGTGGGACTGCTTGGGGATACTTGACCGCTGTTGCAGCGAATTTAGACAATTTTTCATTAAATACATCAATCGCCTCAACGGGGCACGCTCGACCACAAACACCACAGCCCGTACAGTTATCCATGTTCACATATAATGTTTTTTTTAACACTCTTACCGTAAAATTACCGGCTTCTCCTGTAACATCTAAAATTTTACAATTTATACTCAAATCAATATTATGATGACGCCCCGTCTCTACTAACTTAGGGCTTACAATACACATCGCACAATCGTTAGTTGGGAAAGTTTTATCCAACTGAGCCATTACCCCACCAATGCTTGTTGTTGATTCAAGTAAATAAACTTTGAAACCAGCGTCGCCTAGATCAAGAGCTGTTTGGGACCCTCCAATTCCAGCTCCTACAACTAATACCGCTCCTACTTTTTCCATTTTTAATTACCTCTATATTCTCATATATAATGGAGTATTTCCGTCAATACTTTGATAATCTATTTCTCCTCTACTCTTTAAAGTTAGCATATTTTCTAAAATTTCACTTGGATCCAGTTTTAGTTCAGCAGCTAAATCTTTAACTGATAAAACTTTAGTACTTAATGAAAGTAATATTCTTTGTCTTACAAATTCATCGTGGATTGCCTCATCAAAAATAGCGTTAAATTCATCGATTGGGACTTTTTCTCCATACTCGTTTTCAACTTCTGTAATTTTTCTCTGCCGTCCTACTAAAGCTCTAATCCGATCACTTGAAACAGAATTTTCCATAGCTTTTAGATTATTGAACAATTCTTGATCGATGTTTTCTCCGCTAAGGGGAGATGGTCCTTGTTCGCGAATTGAATCAATAAACTCTGAAACGACTTTAGCGAATCTTGCTCCTTCAGAAGCAGAAACCCAATCTAATCTTACTCTTTTATCAAAATCGACTATTTTAAGAAATTTTTGTACCATTATAAACTTCTTTTCCGCTTCGTAATTTCCTTCTAAATAATGACAATCTCCAGGATGACAACCCAAAACGAATACTCCATCTATTCCTGTTAAAAGAGTTTTAAAAATAAATACAGGATTAATCCTACCACTACACATAACTCTTATAACTCTCATATTTGGTGGATATTGAATTCTACTTACTCCTGCTAAGTCTGCTCCTGCATAGGAACACCAATTACATAAAAACCCTAAAATTTTTGGTTCAAACGTCATTATACTTCTTTCCCTCCATATGCGTATATTTCAGAAAGTATTTGTTGATCTGTAAAATGCCTTATGATAATCGCGTGGTTAATACATGTAGCACCACATACACCACAACCTTTACATAAAACTTGAGTAATTTCTATATCGTCTTCTTCATTCTTGTTTATAGCCTTATACGGACAGACTTTTATACACACTTCGCAACCTGTGCACAAATTTCTGTTGTAATCGGGTAAAAATGATGTAGCACCCTCAACTTCTATTGTATCGTGAGAAATTATCGTACTAGCTCTTGCTGCTGCTGCATAACCTTGAGAAATAGATTCAGTAATATCGACAGGCCATTTTGCTGAACCACAAACAAAAACTCCATCAGTAGCGAAATCCATTGGACGCAATTTTACGTGTGCTTCTAAAAAGAAACCATTTTCTTCTAACGGAACTTTTATCATTTGTGCCAACGCTTTATTGTCATTATTTGAAACTAAAGGTGTTGATAATACACAAAGATCGTATGGTATTAGCAAATCTTCTCCAAGATATTCGTTATGCACTTTAATTAGATTCTCTTCTACAGATGGCATTTTTTCAGGAGAATATTCAACAAATACAACGCCTGCTTCTCGAGCTCTTCTATAATAATCTTCATAATGAGTACCAGGCGTATATAAATCTCTAAAAAGTATGGACACATTTGTCTCAGGATTGTTCTCCTTTAAAATGAGCGCATTTTTTAGGGCAGTCATACAGCATACACTTGAACAGTATAATCTCTCATTATTACGAGATCCAACGCATTGAATCATCACAATATCTCTGGCTTTAACATCATTATTTTTTAATTTACTTTCTAATTCATATTGTGTAATTCTGGTCTTACCGTCATAGCCGAAATATCCGGTTGGTGTAAAAAGTGAGGTTCCAACAGCAACGAGAATGACACCAATAGTTAAATCAATAATGTTCCCATTTTCCTCCACTTTTACCTCAAAATTACCTACAAAACCTTCTATATTTTTTACCTGTGCTGAGGTATGTATTTTCAGGTTTTCATTACTTTGAACATTTTTCTTAAGATTCTCTAATAATATTTGAGCTTCTTGGTCATTTGGGAAAAGTTTATATAGTGTTTTTAGCCTTCCACCTAATTCGGTTTCTCTTTCAATTAAATGTGTCTCAAATCCTTGATTTGCTAAACTATGTGCAGCCGTCATCCCTGAAACACCTCCACCAATTACTAATGCAGTAGGAGTTGCATCAACTATAATATTTTCGAGTGCTTCAAGCTTAGCTGCTTTTGCTACACCCATACGAATTAAGTCTTTGGCCTTATCAAACGCTTCCTCGGGGTATTTCTGATGGCACCACGTATTCTGGTCTCTTATGTTCACAAAATTAAAGAGATACTCATTTACGCCTTCCTTTTTAACACAATCTCGGAATAAAGGTTCATGAGTTCTCGGAGTGCATGATGCGACAATTACTCTATTCAAATTATGGTCTTTGATTCCATTTTTTATCTGTGCTAATCCTGTTTCCGAGCAAGTATAGAGATTATCCTCAGTAAACACTACATTCGGTAGAGTTTTTGAAAATTCGGCAAGAGCTTTAACATCTATAAGCCCTCCAATATTGCTTCCACAAGAACAGACAAATACTCCAATTCTAGGTTCTTCTTCTTTATCGGACATAATTTCTTTAACCTCCTTTTATTACTTCTGCCGCTCTTGCTGCTGCCCCACTAGCTTCAGCAACAGAACGAGGAATATCCATTGGTTCCCGAGCACATCCACAAGTATAAATTCCCTCTATACTGGTTTCAACAGGTAAAAATGGATTCGTTTTCACAAAATCATAATGATCTAAATCAATACCTAATACATCTGCCAATTTATTTATCCCTCTCGATGGGATTATACAGGTTGCTAATACAACCAAATCTACTGTTAATTGATTTATTTCAGATGTTTCGTAATCTTCATACGTGATTATTGGATTATCATCTTTATCAACTTCTATATGAGAAATTTTACTTTTTACATACTTAATATTATACTCTTTAGCACCCCTTTGAAGAAATTTTTGAAATCCTTTACCTCCAGCCCTCATATCAATATAAAATACATAAGATTCCAACTCATTGTCGTGTTCATATGCAATCATAGCTTCTTTCGTAGTATACATACAACAAACAGAGGAACAATACATTTGTCCTTTCTGAGAGCGTGAATCAATACATTGAAGAAAAGCGATTTTTTTAGGGTGCTTTCCGTCTGTTAATCTACTTAAATGGCCCGCTTGTGGACCTGAAGCACAGATTAGTCTCTCAAGTTCCATTGCTGTGACCACATTATCACATTTTTGATAGCCATAGATATTTAAGGTATGGATATCTTCTGCTAAATCCAAACCCGTAGCAACTATAATTGCTCCAACATTATCTAAACTAAGTACTGAATCTTTTTGTGTGAAGTCAATCGCATCCGCACCACAGTTTTGATAGCATAACCCACAAATTTCATAATTTAAATATAAACATTTACTCGGATCAATACGATACGCAGCAGGAACTGCAGCTGGAAAGGCAATTTGTGCTGCTGTTTGAGTAACTAAATTTGCTTCAAAAAAGTTTGTAATCCCTCTAACAGGACAGATAGTTGCGCAATCTCCGCAATTGGTACATACATCTTCTTTAACATATCGAGCATGTTTTAACACATCGACAGAAAAATTACCTACTGAACCTCCTATTTTTTGGATCTCTGAAAGAGTATACAGTGTAATATTATCATGTCTATAACACTCTGAAAGTTTAGGAGCGAGGATACAAATTGAACAATCAAGCGTAGGGAAGGTTTTATCTAATTGAGCCATTCTGCCTCCAATACAAGGCATTTTCTCGACTAAATGTACTTGTATTCCCATATCACCTAAATCTAGGGCAGCTTGAATGCCGGCGATTCCTGCTCCAATAACTACAACGGATTTTGAATTTTCTCCCAAAGTTTTCACCTTTTAAGATTTATTTATTTTATTATTTGTCATTCTCCTAAGCAAGTCAATTTTTTTAACCTTCCATTCTGTAATTGTAGACTTCTTAGGAGTAAATTTATCAATATATCCTGCCATCATTGCATTTTTGATAAGTTTTTCACCTTTTTCAGTGCGTATTACAACCATTGAATTTTGTTGAACAGCCCCGGAACCGCCAAAGCTAACATCAGAAAATCTGCTTGTGAACTCATCACAATCATGGCAATGATTCCTTACAGCATCGTCAAACTTATGGAGTTCGACTTCATAAACTCTACTCTTTTTATTTGTTATGAAAAAATTCTTTTTTATGTTCATTTTAGCTATATTTATTGGATCTTCGTAAGTCTCCTTTTTCACTAGCTGGAACAATTTCTCATAATCAAAGTTTTCCATACAAAACAAACCAAAGACATATTTAATGACATGGGCAGGGCTGATACTTAATAGTTGCATTTTTCGGACAGCTCTACACTGACAAGGAGTTCCAACAAACGCCATACGAATTTGATTTATATCAAAAATTTGATGATGCTTTTCAGCAATTTCCTGCGCAATAGTATAGAGATCTGTTAGAGGTAAAATGTTTGACGATATTGAATATCTTGTCCCTGAAGATTTCAATAGATCATCTTTGTTATATATGATTTTTGGAATCGGTTTTAATTTCTCGTCATATTCAGATACAATAGCAGCATCAATTTTATTTTTATCAAATAAATACATCAGAAGAGTGGTTACTAAGCCTCCATCTTGTCCCATTTCTTTTATTTTTTCATCCTTTGTTTTTGCAGCAATTACATTTTGAATGAATCCAATCTCATCTTTGATTCGATAATCTTCCTTTAGGTTTTTCATCAACGGTTCTGTTTGCGGACAGATATAATAACATACTCCACATTCCTTACAATTTTCAATGTTCGCATCTGAAATGAATTGAGGCGTATATCCTTCCATTTTGATGACATCAAACTTCTGGCTTGAACAATAAGCTACGCATGCACCACAGGCACAGCACTTATTAGTTTTAATGATTTCTTCTTCAAGATCCTTGAAGATTTTAACATCTTTTAATACAGTTTTTTTGGGTAATACATCTGCCATAAAATATCAATTCCTCTAATAATTC
>JAUWZR010000315.1 GCA_030615235.1 Promethearchaeota archaeon | reverse complement strand
TGATTTTTTACCGTTTGAATTTGCTTCTCTCTCCAATCCACTATTATTCCAAAATCCGCGGTATGAGAGATATAGAACCGGAATAAATCTGCTGAATAGTTTTTTTGAATGTCCGCAAATAATATTACATTTCCTTTCGATTTTCCCATTTTTTGACCTTCTATTATTACTGGTTCTATTAGAGAGATAATTCTGGGCCAATGCTTTTTTGGAAATATTGCCACATGATGGAAAATATAAAAACTCAAATGATTAGAGATGTGCATTATAGCAGTGTGTCGATGATCTACGGGATACCAATAAAGAAATTCTTCCTGCATTTGCTTTAATAATTTAGAAGTAATACCTGTTTTTTCAGCTAGATCTTGCGCATTTCCTTTTCCTAAGTAAATATAATTAAAAAACTCCGGTATGAGCTGTTCTGGTTTTATGTTATTCTCTTTTATTAAATGAATTATTGTATAGAAACTCATGTAGATTGTTGAATCGCTCAAAGACTCGATAATCCAATCCTTATCAAAAGGAAGCTGAGTGCCCAATCCTCTCTTTCTAGCGCATGGTCTTTTTTCCAACCAATTGAAAATATGCTCAAAATTCATTCGATATTTTTTAGGAACAATATCCATACCATTTAAACATTCTAACGCTTTTTGCTTCCAATTTCCCGCATCGAAATTTAGAAACCATTGATCGCTTAATATCGAAACCAATATTTCTTTTCCACACTTACACCTAAGATCTTTAGTAACAGGTAGAAAAATCTTATCTGCCTTATCATCCGCGATTAAATCATCAATAATCTTAACCACCGCTTCGTTTACTTTAATTCCTTTATATTTTCCACACTTATCATTCAGAACACCGCTATAAAATTCCACCTTATAATTTTCAGATGTTGCTTTATCTAATTTTTCAAAATCGGTTTGAGTTTGGACATCGTACTTTTCGCAATAAACTTTTGCGGGAAAATCTTCGAAATCCAATAAGTCAATGATTTGAATAGGCTCTATTTTCTTTATTTCCTCTGAATTTAATTTGAACTCTTTTATAGTTGCATCATTTTTTTGTAAGTCTAATAATGCTACATAATCGTATGGAGCGTGGGCTGGTACTGAGTAGACTACCCCAGTTGCAACTGCCGTATCTACAAATTCTCCCGGCAAAATTAGAAGATCTCGACTACCATCTATACTCTTCACCTTTTTTCCAATTAAATCAACTCCCTTCAATTTCTCGAGTATCTCTACATCTTTATTCTGATTTTTTAAAAGCAAAGTTGCTTCCTCAGAAATAATCCATGTATCCCCATTCACTCTAGCGTAAACATAGATACCCATAGGATTCATCCATAGGTTAGTCGCACCGTAGATCGTTTCGGGTCTCAATGTAGAAGGAACTAGATAAGCATCCTCAAATGGAAATTTTATGCAAGTATATTCGTTGATGTCTAAATTTAATTCGTCCCCACTTGAAATATCGTCCTCACCTACTGCGTTTCCACATTGAGGACAATACAAAATTGGGTATTCACCTTTTTCTAAATAGCCCTGTTCGAATAGTTTATGAAATTGCCACTCAATTAGCTTATTGTAGAGTTTATCACCAGTAGTGAATTCTCTTCTCCAATCCAAACTCATACCTAAAGCTTTAAAATCGATTTTATAAGTATCCGAAAAATACTTCACAATATTCCACGGTTCTACAAAGCTTTCGACTATCTTTTTTACTTGTTCTCGATCAGTTGTATGCAACGATACGTACTCTGCCATTCTTTCTATTGTTTCTTTATCATTTCTTTCAATGGAAGAAGATATTGCTAACACGGGAGTTCCTGTTATATGGAATGCCATTGGATATAATACGTTATATCCCTTAGCACGATAATATCTCGCAAAAACATCTCCGTTCACAAAACTCCTACCATGGCCTATATGTAAAGGTCCAGAAGCATACGGATAAGG
>JAUWZR010000125.1 GCA_030615235.1 Promethearchaeota archaeon | reverse complement strand
ATGAATTCAGTAGAGCAGTGTGCTGAGATTGCCCAAAAACCGATCGAAAAAGTCGAAAAAATGCTTGAAAAGTTAAGAAAGAAAGGATTAGTTAAAGTTATTAAAAGGACATCCGGATAGCGAGAACTTCTTTTTCGTTTCCACTACTTACCAGGTTCATTATGAATTTAATTTCAATGCTTTAAGGTATATTTAGGTTAGATTTGTGATCTTCATCATTTTTCTAGTGATCGATTCGAAAACTTCTTCGACATTCTCACCAGTTTTAGAAGAACATTCAAGATAACCCTGTAAATTATACTTTTCAGATAATTCCATAGCATCTTCAGTCTCAACAGATCGTTTTTCTTGAAGATCTAATTTTCCACCAAGCATAAGGATTGGTATATTTATTTTTTTATCTTGGGCGTTTTTCTCAAAAATCGAGAGCCAATCATCTACATTTTTTATGCTAGTATATCGAGTAATATCGAACATAAAAATTCCACCATTAGCACCTTTTGCAAAACTCGGTAATAGGACTTTAAAGCGTTGTTCTCCGCCAAAATCCCAAATACGAATAACCACTTTCTTTCCATCGACTTCTAAGTCTTTCACGTAAAAATCCGCACCAATGGTCATTTTAATACTTTCATCAAATATTTTTGTAAGATAGCGATTGACGAGCGTCGTTTTTCCTACTCCCCCATCCCCAAATATACAAAGCTTAAAAGCACCTTCACGATCGGTCATAATTTCAATCTTCTTCTAATGTAATTTTAACCAATAAAATATAATTTTTGATTTCTTATTTTAAAATAGAACTTTCTTTTATACTTATTTATAAAGATAACTTCTTAATAAAAGAATCTTCTAATGTAAGGATAATATAATCCTTTAATTTCTGGAGATGTTTTTTCCGAAGAAAAATAATAAATACCATATAGGATAAAAGTAAAATTATGTCAGATCAAAAAATTTATTATAAATATTGGCCATCAGGAGTTCCAAAAAAGGTTAATATACCAAATAAGAATTTAGTAGATTTTCTCGAAGATGCTGTTAAACTCTATCCTAATAATGTTGTTACATATTTTATGGGATTCGAATTGACCTATGCTAAGCTACTCGATATAGTTTATCGCGTAGCAGCAAAATTAACCGAACTTGGTATTAAGAAAGGTGATTGTGTTGCAATCCAATTTACTAATAATCCAGCTTTTATTGCTTATTATTACGGTATTTTAAAAATTGGAGCTGTAGTAACTCCGATTTCTCCATTATTTAAAAAGCTTGAGATAAAGCGACAACTAAACGACAGTGACGCAAAAGTTTATATCGGTTGGGAAGGTTTTTCAGGATTAGTGGATCCTATTATTGGCGAAACCGGTGTAAAACACAAGTTTTATAGCAATTTATCGCCTTTTTTATCACCAGACCCAATGGCACCTCCTGAATTTTCCATGGGAGGTGAGCCTATGATGGAGGATTTAATAAGAGAAACTGCTCCTAACCCACCAAAAGTCGATATAAGTTTAGAGGATTTAGCTCAATTGCAATACACGGGAGGAACAACTGGATTCCCCAAAGGAGCAATGTTAACTCATGGGAGTATTGCGGCAAATATTTTTCAAGCAGAATCTTGGTTTGTAGAAAAGGAATTAGGGAAGGAAGTATTACTTGCAGCTTTACCTTTTTATCACATCTATATGGGTTTTATGATGAATATGAGTATCCACAACGCTTGGAAGTTAGCGTGTGTTTTCAATCCTAGGGAGGCGCATGAAGTTATTGAAGTTATTGAAGCAGCCAAGGTCAGCGTTTTCCCTGGCGTGGCGGCAATTTACAATAATCTAAATAATTACGAAGGAATCCAAAATCACGACTTGTCAAGTATAAAATATTGTCTAAGCTCAGCGGGACCCCTCCCTGACGATGTGAGAAAAACATTCGAAGAATTGACGGGATCCAAGCTTCGAGAAGCATATGGATTAACCGAAATGTCCCCAGCCGTCACAGCAAATCCTTTCGAAGGTAAATTCAAACCAGGAACGATTGGAATGCCCTTTCCTAATACAGATGTAAAGATATGTGATTCCAACGGTAATACGCTTGGGATTGGAGAGGTTGGAGAACTAGTAACAAGAGGTCCACAGATGATGAGGGGATATTATAAACGTGAGGAGGAAACTAATAACACAATCAAGGACGGTTGGCTGTGGACGGGTGATTTAGCACTAATGGACGAAGATGGTTATTTTGTCATTAAGGATCGGCTAAAGAACTTAATTAAATATAAGGGACATTCTGTTTATCCCACTGAAGTTGAAGATCTCATGTATTATCATGAGGCAATTCAGGAATGTGGCGTTATCGGAATAATTGATGATGAAGGAAAGGAAAATATCAAAGCTTTTGTGGTGTTAAAAGATGAATATAAAGATAGAGGAATAACTGAACAAGACATCATCGATTGGGCAAAACAAAACATGGCAGGAGATAAATATCCACGCTATGTTGACTTTATTGATGAAATTCCTAAAACGATAGTAGGAAAAGTTCTTCATCGCGAATTGAAAGACCTAGAAACACAAAAGAAGTAGTATAGAAATAAGATGTTATTTAATTTATTTTTTTTATAAGAAATCACCATCATTTTTTTTAGTAATTTTCTTTATATTAAAATTAATTATGGATGAAGCTATTTTTGGAGCAGGTTGTTTTTGGGGAGTCGAATCTAAATTTGGAAAGGTGGAAGGCGTAATTGAAACTGAAGTCGGATATACTGGCGGGGTTACAAAGAATCCAACTTATAAAGATGTCTGTACTAATAAAACAGGACATGCCGAAGTGGTTAAAGTTACCTTTAATTCTTCGATTGTGTCTTATGAGGTGTTATTGGAAATCTTTTGGGACATCCACAATCCTACTACGCTAAATCGCCAAGGTTGGGACATTGGAACTCAATATAGATCTGCTGTGTTTTACAGTAATGAGGAACAACGATTGTCTGCAATAAAATTAAAAGAAAAGTTGGAAAGATCCGGAAAATATAAGAAATCAATTGTTACTGAAATAATTCCTGCTGCGGAGTATTATAAAGCAGAAGAATATCATCAAAAATACCATGAAAAAAACAAAAAATCAGCATCTTAACTTTAAAATTAATTAATCTTGTATAAAAAATTAGGCGAATCATAACCAATTAATAATTACACTTTTTTTATGTTCAATCTTAAATTATTTTATGTTAAATCATAGATTAATAGATCCACCCCGTGAACCCGAGAAATTTGTCAAAAAAGCAGTTCAATTTTTACAAAAGCATGCGAAAAATAAAAAAGTATTCTGCGCGCTTTCTGGAGGGATCGATAGCTCCTTAACCTATCTTCTGCTCAAAGAAGCTGAAATCGAGACGATTCCGGTTTTCATAGATCACGGACTTATGCGAATAATAAGAGGAGTAGAAGAACGAGAACAGATTAAAAAACTATTTCCTGATGTTTTAGTTATAGATATTAGAGAAACTTTTCTACCAAGGATTTTTGGAGAAGAAGATGCTGAAGTTAAAAGAAAATTATTCAAAAACGCGTACTCCGATACAATTAGTAAAGTAATTAAGGAAGAAAATTGCCAATTACTAGCTGATGGTACCATTTTACCGGATATAGAGGAGAGTTTTGGTGTGAAAATCTCAGATCTGAAAGAAACTATGTCATTGCAAGAAGAACTTTCATTAAAAGCTAAAAATCCTCAAGGTTTTGTTAAAAGCCAGCATAATTTAGATATAGAATACGATGTAGAAGCTACAATTCAACCCGTTGCTAGTCTTACCAAACCAGAAGTTAGAAAAACTCTTGAATACTTCAATATGCCTAAAGAATTAGTATTTAGGAAAGCATTCCCAGGACCTGCGCTTTCAGCGAGGATTATTGGTCCTGTAACTTTGGAAAATTTAAAATTTGAAAAAAAAGTGCATGACATTGTAGAATCCACTATTAACAATTATTATATCGAAAAGTTTGGAACCCCAATGATTATCAATGAAAAGGGTGAACAAGAGCCTTTCCAAGCGTTTGCAGCAACAACTACAGACGTTTTATTAAGAAAAGTAACTGGCATTATTAACGGTCATAGAACTTACGAAGTTCCATTATCGATTAAAGGCGAATGGGATTTTGATAAATTAGTTCATTTTGCATCCCAGGTAAAAGGATATGCAAGAATACTTTACGAGCTTCATGAAAGTCACGAGGGTATTTATGATGTTATAATTCGTTCTATCAATAGTATAGATGCCAGGACAGCTAGTGTTACAAATTTACCGATAAGTTTAATTGAAGAATTAAAATATAAACTGTTAGAGTTCCCTAAAACGAAAAACATCTATTTAGATATTACATCAAAACCTCCAGCGACAATTGAATATGTATAAAATGTACACATAGCTAATCGAATTGAAGAAGAAAATTGGATGAAATCCTATAAACGGGATCAAAAAGCTCTTTAATGCAATACTCTTGTAGAGGCTTTCAATCTTTTTAATTTCGAATCGTAATTCGGGCAAATTTTATAATCTGAAAATTGACATAAATGTTCAATTTTTGGTAGTTCGCATGTTCGCGTAAAAGGACAGGATAAGATGGAAATATCAAGATTATAATTTGATTTGCTAATCATTGTAATTATCAACTTCTAATTGTTTTTAAAGGATAGTGATACTCAGATATATACTTTATACCCCTAAAAGCAATTAAAAAAATGTGACTGTGAATAATTTTTAATTTTTAACAGAAATTATTTGATAATATCCGTTATAAAACAAGTCTCTACAATTTTTATTCCTGCAATTTGTGAAATCTTGTCTTCTATGAGGGGATTAAATTGCTCGATTGAGGGAATATCAACTTTCATAAAGAGTCCGCAATCTCCAGATAACCTCCAAATAGAGGAAATTTCTTCAATTTTCTTTAATTCAACAAGAATCCTTTTAATTTCTTTGAAGTCTGGCTCAACTTTTATAGTTGCGGATGTTTTTGGTTTTGTATCAAGCTCATATAGTACGGTAAAACGCTTGATAGTTCCTTCCTCCTGCATTTTTGATACTCTTCTTCTGACTGTTGCTTCGGTTTTTTCGATAATGTCACTTATTTCTTTGAATGACTTTCTGCCATCTTTCTTTAATTCTTCTAAAATTTTAATATCTATTGGATCGACGGTCCCCATTTTATTAAACTCTATCACTCAGTTATTTCTATTTATATATTCAAATAGTATATGATCAATAATATAAAAATAATTTAAATAAATTACGAATTTAATTAATTTATTATCACAAACAAACACAAAATTGTGAAAATTTTATCACAAACAAACACAAAATTGTGGAATAAAACAATTTTATATTCCTTAATTGGACAAGTCTTAAATTCTAAGAAATTCGGGCTAACAAAATAGAATTTTTACTTTTTTCGATAATAAATAATCATTTTTGGTGATTTTGTTCTAAAACATTCATAAATATTTTTAAATATTATTATCAATTGTCTATCTTATGTAAAAAAAAATAGTGAGAAAAACTTCACAATTAAAAATAATAGAAGAAAAGACTTAAAAAATGTGTAATAATTGTAATTGCGACGGTTATGATAAATGCTCTATAGTAGGCTACCTCCCGATCGGTTTTTGTTGCTCCCACTGTTTTCTTTATAACGAACATCATACGTGTTTATTAACAAAAACAAAACATCTTGAGGAGGGGGCTGTTTCAGAAAGTTCTGAGGGAGAATTTAAACTAATTAGTTCTTCTATCGAGGGAAGTCTTTTGAGGGTTGTAATAGAGAGCAAGGGAGAACAATTACCAATATATATCGATCTTAAAAAGCATCTTGAATAAAGAAATCAAATGAAGAACGATTTTACAATCGCGCAATTAAATTTGTATAAATCTGTAAAAGTTCTATTAAAATTTATATTAGATATATAATTACAAAACACAAGAAAAGAGAAAAAAGGTATTGATATGAGTGTCATCAATTTTGAATTTCGGAACGAAGTCCTCAAACATAACGCATCTTTAAGTTATTGCTATCAGTGTTCGACTTGTTCTGGAGGATGTCCTATCGCTTTAATTACCAACGGTAAATATAACCCAAGAAAAATAATTGAAGAAGCGATTTTAGGGTTAAAAGATAAATTAGTAGAGAGCCAAGATCCGAATCCCTGGTTATGCTCAACATGTCAGAAATGCGTTGAGCTTTGTCCTCAAAAAGTAGAGTTAACGGAGATTTTTACTCTGATAAAAAACAGATGTTTTGAAAGTCATAAGTATCCCGAAGCATTTTATCTACAGGGTCATTCAGTATTCGAAAATGGCATAGCAATCCCATATTCAAATGCGATAGTTGCTAGGAGGAAAACGCTAGGACTTCCTGAAATTAAAACTGCACCGATAGAGGAGATTAAAACTTTAATGAAGGAAACTAATTTCGAAAAAAACATTCTAGAGGGGAACAAATAAAATGGGATATGACTTATTTCTGGGATGTGTTATACCCGCAAGATTACCTTATTTAGAAGTATCTTCAAGGAAGATTTTTGAAAAACTTGGTATTGAATTGCACGATGTTGATGGGTTCAGTTGTTGTCCTGACCCAACAGGTATTGAGCAAATAGATCATAAAACTTGGCTGACTTTAGGCGCGCGAAATTTGAGTTTATGCAACAGCAATGGTGGGATAATATCGTTTTGCTCTGGTTGTGTTGAAACTTTGAAGGGCGTTAACTATAGTCTAAATAAGGATAATGAAGCTAAGAAAGAAGTAAATGACTACTTAAGCAAAGTAGGAAAAGCTTATGAGGGTAAAGTAGAAGTAAAACACTTTGCTCAGGTACTATATGAAAATCTCGATAAAGTTAAAGATAGTGTTGAAAAACCACTAGAAGGCTTTAAGGTTGCGGTTCATTACGGTTGTCACTATTTAAGACCTTCAGAAATTATTGAATGGGACGATCCTTTCGAACCAGTTACTTTAGATGGAATTGTTAAAAATCTCGGAGCTGAGTCTATTGATTACGATTTAAAGATGGAATGTTGTGGAAACCCTGTTGAAAAATCAGATAAAGATTTATCTTTGCAAATGATTGATAATAAATTGAAAGCTATTAAAGAATCAGGAGCTAATTGCGTTGTTGTTGTGTGTCCTGCTTGCTATCAGCAATTTGAGTTTAATCAACGAGAATTAAATAAAAAAAACAACTCAGAATATGACTTCCCAATTTTCTATCTTTCAGAGTTAATTGCATTGTCTTTTGGTTTCATGCCAGACGAGTTAGGTTTTAAATTTCACAGGATAAAACCAAGTAAACTATTCGAAAGTATTAGCTTTACAGTTTGAAATTCACAATAAAATTAAAAAAAAATTTTAGAATTATTAGAGGAATTGATATTTTATGGCAGATGTATTACCCAAAAAAACTGTATTAAAAGATGTTAAAATCTTCAAGGATCTTGAAGAAGAAATCATTAAAACTAATAAGTGCTGTGCCTGTGGTGCATGCGTAGCTTA
>JAUWZR010000123.1 GCA_030615235.1 Promethearchaeota archaeon | reverse complement strand
AAAATCATAAAAAAAGCAAAATAAACTCGGATATCTTTGACAATGTCAAGAAGTACAAAAATTTCTCCACCAATGTTACCAATAAACATGCTAAAAAACATCAAACCAAACAAAATCCCTTTCTTCGTTTTTTCGCTACTTGCCGAAATAAACATAAAATAACTAATCTCTCCAATCGCTTGACCTAAATGAAACAAGATTATTCCAGGAACCAGAAAAGTAAGGTTTTCTGCAAATAATAGGAAAGTCATTCCTGTATAAAAAAAGGGGAGACTAAGTAGCCAAACTTTTTTTCGTCTATAATTATCAGATAATTTTCCCACCCAGGGCTTTGGTAAAAATAGGATGATGCCCCCCAGAGTTACAAGAATGCCCGTTATAAAGACTGAACCGGTAATTTCTAACAAAAACGGTTGATATACTAGAAAGAAGGGTCTCGAGGTGAAACCATAAATTAAACCTATAAAAAATAAAGCCCACAGATTTTTTTTTTGAACTTTATCAATTTCCTCTGAATTACCTAATATATTCATTATTCTCTTCACCTTTTACCTTTTGCTAATTGGGGAAAACTCTGTTATAGTCGATTAATACCCCAACATAATCTCTATGAAGATATGAATAATAAATTTGAGTCCATAGCGATATATTGATAGGGTAAGATGCATGGTTAAAAGTAATTTAAATTAAATTACTCACGCATGATATTTATCGCTATAAACTTATTCCATTTTAAGTCACTATATAATAAAGGGCTTGGCTACTATTTAAGCTTTTCGACATATTTGTATTCTTGAAAAGATGATTGCGCTAGAGTTTTACAACTAAAAAAGTTGGTTTACCTCTATTTTTTCTTTTTTTAGCAGTAAAATTTAAAGTAATCTTTCAAGTCAAGATAAAAATATGGTATACATCGAGGATCACGAGGAATGGTACTGCGTTGAATGCCAAGAAAACGATCGCATATGGTACCCAGCACATGGAAGCGCAGAAAATAGATGACAACACGATTATATCAATATGTACTATGAGCAAAAGGAAAAGTTTGAAAAGAAATTTTTAAATAAAAACTCATTTATCAAGCTTAGCTTGGTTTTCTTAACATACACCAAAGAGGTAGATCGGTTTCAGGGATTATAGTATGTTCAAGGATTTCAAACCCATGTTTCTGGTAAAATGACAAATTTTTTTCATTATTCGTTTCTAAATAAATGGATAACCCTTCACTATCAATTTTTTTAAACATAGCGCTTAATAGTAGCCCTCCATATCCTTTTCTTTGTTCTTCTGGTTTAACGGCAATATTTTGAAGATACCAATGTTCATACGGTACAAGTTCTTTATGTCTAGCTTCCTCATATTTGAATACAGCTATACTTGTTTTCATTGCTTTAAATTTTAATCCTACTTTACGCATTGCATAAAAACCACCATGTCTCATCATAGTCCAAGTAGATGGATAAATCTTATTTGGGGGTAGCCATATGATAATTCCTTCTAAATCTTCAGATGTAGCATAAGTGACTCCATTTCTTACTCCGTACTCATATATCATTTTAAAGCTATATTGTAGTTTCTCTTTTCTTTCTTTCTCATCAGGAAATGAAAGAATCGTGACAGGATCATCTTGAAACGCATCACCTGCCACTTTACTTGCCTTTTTAATATAGTCTAGAGTTAATTTGAAGAAATTGTCTAAATCCTTATTCATATTCATATTAGAATTTAAAGAAAATTCTTTTTTAAAGAATTTGTAGACCAGTATTTTCGTATTAGAATAAATTGTCCTATCTTGACAGTTTCAAAGGAATTTTCATTGAAATCTTAATCATTAATTCCTTTTTTTCTTTTTTTTTAATCTTTTCAAGGAAGTGTTATTGATAGTATTTTATTATTAAAAGTAATATAGATCACATGAATCTAATTTTTACCCTTCAAACCCCATCCACTCCCACAATTGATCAGATTGGAGGAAAGGGACTTTCTCTCATTCGTTCTGCAAAAAATGGATATAATGTCCCTTCCGCAGTGATTTTATCAGCTGACTTCTTTACTAAATGGATTAAACAAATCAAATCAACGTCTGAATGGCAATCACTTACCCAAGCAAAAGGGGATGCTTTAATTGCTGCTGCAAATAATATCAAAAAAATATGTCAAAAACTTGAATTTACGGAAGATCAAAAACAAGCGCTTTTAGAAGTAAGGGAGTTTTTACGATCAGAAGAGATATCGCTTATGGCTGTTAGGTCCTCCTCCCCCGAAGAAGATCTAGAAGGTGCCTCTTTTGCCGGAATCTATGAAACAGTTCTTGGAGTGAATGACAGTAACCTAGAAGAGGCAATAAATACTTGTTTCACCTCTGCATTGGATGCACGAGTGTTTGCTTACAAGGAAAAGAACGGGTTTGATCTATATGACCCGAAAATTGCTGTAGTCCTCCAAAAACAAATCGCATCAGACATATCTGGAGTGGCATTCTCGCTGAATCCTGTTTCAAACGATTATGATGAAGCGGTCATTAATGCAAACTTAGGATTGGGGGTTACTGTTGTGGACGGAACGGTAACACCAGATCAATTTATCGTGGATAAAGTCACTGGTACAATCATTGAAAAAACCGCTGGAAAAAAGGACGTTGCCATTTATTTAAAAGCTGACGGTGGTACAGAAACAAAAAATATCTCCGATCCGACAAATATTTGCCTTTCTGATGAACAAATTGTAGCCATAACCTCCTTAGTAACCAAGATCGAAACTGAATATAATATGCCAATGGATATTGAATGGACATATGAGGGAGAAAATCTCTATCTACTTCAAGCCCGTCCCATTACTACATATTATAAGATCCCTCAAGAGTTAATTACGAAACCTGGGGAACCTAGAAAACTTTACTTTGATATCCTCCTGACCGAACAGGGTTTGGTTGAAAATATTAGCCCTTTAGGTGTTGGAATATGGGATTTGATGGCGTTTGCTACGGTGAATGAAAAAGACGTCAAGAAAATCACGGATATCGAAAATGGAATGTATTGTGCGGCAGGAGGTAGAGTTTACATAAACTTTTCAAATGTTTTTAAGCTTCCAGGGAAAAAAATTATAATAAACAGTATTAACTTAGTGGAGAATCGTGGTTGGAGAATTTTAAATGATCTCGACCTCAAGCAATATACGCCCAAAAAACGTCCTAAAGGATTATTTAAGAGTTATATAAAAATGGCTTTTGTAATGTTTAAAAAACCCTTTCGTATTTTGAGCGCAATCAGAAAACCAGCGAGGTACCTCGAATTCTTTCTCGAAGAAAATAAGAAGTTAGAAGTAGAATTGAAGCAATTCTACCAAGAGAAATGTTCCTTTGAAGACTGTAATTTTGAATATTTAAGTAGAACTCTGATGAGGATGACTGTTAATCACATGTATCAAGTTTTGATGCCCGCCCTTTATGCTACAATGCTTGCCCGTTCTAAAATAAAAAAGATGTTCAAAAACGAACCACAATCTGTACAAGATCAGTTAGTATACATTGAAAATTCTCTCCCCCATAATGTTACCATTGAAATGGGCTTGTTATTTTATGAGTTATCGCAGTTCCCTGAGATTTTAAATACAGATACCCCGATTAAATTTATACAAAATCTTGAACAGAATAAAGTTTCGTCCGAATTTTTAAAAAAATGGAAAACTTTTATGGATCGATTTGGTTTTCGTCATCCAAAAGAAATTGATGTAGCAACCCTTAGGTATAACGAGAGACCTGAGGAAGTTTTTACTATGATGAAAACAATGACTTCGACGGCAGACTTAGGACTTAATCCCGTTCAAAATTTTGAAAATGGTGTAAAAAGACGTGAAAATGCTGTTAAAAAACTAGAGGAAATCTTAGAAAAGAAAAGTACTAGAAAGGTTAAACAATTCAAAAAAAGATATAATGTAATGAAAACTTTTGCTGCTCATAGAGAAATCCCTAAATATTATCTAGTTATGGCCGACTATTATATTAGATTAGCAGCTCTTGCGTTAGGTGAAAAATGGGTAAATTTGGACCGATTGGATAAGGCTGAGCAAATTTTTGATTTGTATAATTCTGAAGTAAATAAAGCAGAGAGAGATGAGACTTTAGACATCCGTAATTTAGCAAAGTCTAATCGTGCGTATAATGCACAGTTTAATACCAAATTAGATCCTCCCGTTTTGATTGATTCACGCGGCCGAATCTTGACTTTACTTGAAGAACCAATGGAGGAAAACATGCTATCGGGTACAGGCGTCTCCCCTGGCATCGTTAAAGGCCCGGTGAAAGTTCTGAGTCGTCCCGATGAAAAACCAATTCTTCCGGGTGACATCTTGGTAACCAAAGCTACTGATCCAGGTTGGACGATACTTTTTTTAAATGCAGCAGGTGTTCTTCTTGAGTCTGGCGGTGCATTACAGCATGGTGCTTCAGTTGCACGTGAATCCGGAAAACCATGCATAGTAGGTATTAATCGCGTAACAAAAATACTCAGAGATGGACAGATAATAGAGTTGAATGGATCTACGGGAATTATAAAAATAGAATACAAAAAAGAGTTATAGTAAATTTTTCAAAGGAATAAGCAGGATTTCTAAAAGAGTTACATAAAACTAAATGTCCAAGTTTTATTTTCGAGGTTTCTACTGCTAATGAAGAAGTTAACTTCATAGCTTCCAAATATCCTTTAAAAAAATGATCATTTGCATGAGCCGACTCAAAACCTAATCTATAGTCTAAAAAGAAAATCTATTTGTGAATGCCCTATTTGTTCAAGCCAAGAAAAAGATATGGTGCATATCGATTTTCATGAGGAGTGGTATTGCATTGAGTGCTATGAAAACGATCGCATCTGGTACACAGCACATGGAAGCTCAGAAAATAAATGGCAACACGATCATAATAATATTAAACTTTATAATTTAATTAGTGCTTAACTTTTTTACAATAATCTACTAATTATTGAGCAACTAAAATACACTCCCCTCACTTTACCAACCTACTCATCCTACTTCTTAATCGATGAAAATATCATAATAAACTAAAATTAACAAAACATCTAAGCTCAGATCTAGTAAAATATATTGCTCAAACGAGTGATCATGGTACCATAGATAAGCATCACCCACCCACACGTATTCAACACTCATCTTTACAAAAATCAAGCCATTCAATACCAAACTAGATTTACCAGAACCCACATGGGGGATTTTTGCGAAATTTAGGTATAGGTCATAATCCCGCCAAAAAAATTGACTCGAAATAAGTGACTGATTATTATAATCCTTTAAGCTATATATCCAATTGTCCTTATAAGTTAAATTTAGTCTAGTATGATTTTCACCTAAAAATGAATAACATAATTTATGTGTATACCATGGCATCCATCGAGGCCAAATTTCATCTTCAATTCTATTCTTAAGAAAATCTACTAAATTTCTATCAACATAACAAGTTATACCTTCATATAAACCTGAACCGGAATAACAATTCCCACTTAAATAATCGGAATAATTTAAGGTTTCAACTCTATTTATGATCGCCTCTCGATTTGGCAATGTTATGTCGTATTCAATTTCGTAATATATTTTAGGCCTAATTACAATTAAATTGTACACTAATGGGATTACTAAAAAACTGGCAATAATAATAAATCTTAACTTATTCTTGCGTTTCATTAGCTTATTGTCTTTTTTGATTATATTACATAATTAACCTCTTATTATTTTTAAACCTATTTTAGGAATGAAAATATTGTCAAAATATTATATTTTGAATTTATATCCTCTACTTCATTTTTATAAAGTAAAAAATTCCAAAAAATTCGCAAAAAGATATGGAACCGCTATTAAAAAAAAAGGATAAAAAATATGATACGCCTTGTTTTCAGATTTAACCCCTATTTAAAACCTTCACAGGCTTGCGAATCGAGCCGTTATAAGCGAGGGTTTTTGTAGCGGGTGCAAGAAAGAAAAATTTTGAAAGTTTTACAACTAAAAAACTTGGTTTACCTCTATTTCAAAATAGTGGTCGATAGCACGGGGGTTTTTAATTAAGATGTAATAAACAAAATAATCTAATAATTAATAAAGGATTTATTATAGAAATATTAAGAAGAATTAGTTCTTAATTGTTCTTTAAAACATAAGATTTAACTTTAAATAGCTTCTAAAAGGCAAAATGATTAATAATTTGACTGTAGGTTAAGATTTTATGATTTCAAAATATAATTTGGAACGAGAACAAGAAAAATTCTTGGTGGATTTAAAAAAGGTAATTGGAACTGATATTCCTTTTAAAGATGAGATTATAAAGTTTACTTTTGGAATTAAAATTAAAAAAGATAACATAATAGAATTGGGATTATACGATTCTAAATTATCATACCTTCCTGAGTCAATAGGCAGTTTAAAATCACTTCAAACGTTATATTTGGTAAAAAATCAAATATCAAAGCTTCCAGACACGATAGGAGATCTATCCTCACTTAAAGTATTAAATTTGGAAAATAATAGATTAAATGAACTCCCTATATCTATAGGTAAGTTACAAGAATTACAAGAATTACATTTAAGGTTTAATAAGTTAATCCTTATGGGATGAAGATGAGATTTTAGGGCACTACGCAAGTTTATATCCCCCGCCTCTCGACCTTTCACCCGAAGAACTAGCAGAATTACATTATTTAGAAGGCACGAGGCATAAACTCACAAGTCTGAGAAGAAGATCTATTTGTGAGTGTGCTCGGTGCTCAAATCAAGAAAATGATATGATTTATATCGAAATTCACGATCAATGGTATTGTATTGAATGCCATGATAACGATCGCATCTGGTACCCTGCTCACGGAAGCGCAGAAAATAGATATCAACACGATTATATTAATATGTATTATGAAATGAAAGAGAAATTTGAAAAAAAATATTCAAGTAAAGAAAAAAAGAATTCCGAGAATTAGCTCTGCCAATTCGCCAAGAGAGCGCTTTAAATTAAACTCTGCGCCCCCTATGCCCACCCTTCCTTCTACAGTGGTCGTGGGACTTCGGGGTTACTTCTTCGATTCGACCGACACGCAGACCAGACCGAGCAAGCGCACGAATGCATGCTTGAGCCCCTGGGCCGGGAGTTTGGCTTTTGTTCCCACCGGGCGCTCGCACTTTTATGTGAATGCCTCTTACACCTTTATCTTTTAGCCCATTTGCCACGCGAAAGCCGCATTGCATGGCAGCGTAGGGGTTAGATTCGTCTCGGTCAGCTTTGACGACCATACCGCCTGTGCATTTAGCGAACGTTTCAGCGCCGCTTAAATCTGTAGCGGTAACAATTGTGTTATTGTAGCTACTAAAGATGTGAACGATTGCCCATTTATCTTCTTCTTTTTTGCTCATGATTAATACCTATTAAGTAGATTCTTTAATTGCGGAGAGTGGACTGCTAGGAGCGTATCCTATCATATCCTCTTCCTCTTTTTTAACGATGTAAGAAGGTGCGTTAATTTTTTTGCCACGTACTTGAATATGGCCGTGAACGACGAATTGCCGTGCTTGATAGATGGATTTAGCGTAGCCTTTCTCAAAAACAAGTGTTTGTAGTCTTCTT
>JAUWZR010000039.1 GCA_030615235.1 Promethearchaeota archaeon | reverse complement strand
CCAAACCCTTGGACAAAAATAATGCCAACAGGAGGCGTTGATATTACTGAAGAAAGTATAAAATCCTGGTTTGAAGCTGGAGTTGTTGCAGTGGGAATAGGTTCTAAGCTCATTACAAAGGATTTAGTTGCTTCTAAGAATTGGGATGGTATTGCTAAAAATGTTGCTAATACTTTAAAGTTAATACAAAAATCAAAAAAAAAGTAAACATCTCTATGTTTCTTGAACATAACCATAACCCGTAATTATTAGCCCTATGCCTCCTTCAGCTAATTTTTTGTAAAGCTTTAGGTGTTTATCAGTAATATAACCATCTTCAGTTGCCATTCCTTCAAATGTCGCGGACCTTATAAAACGATTTTTAATTTCTATAGAACCGATTTTCTTTGGTTTTGAATACATAATATCACCTTTAAGTTAACATTGCAACTTCTAATATTAAATTTTTTAAGGGGGATACCTCAATTCATAAATACTTTTTCCACCGTTGAGTGGTCCCTTAATATAAGGTTCAATTTCTTTGGGATTTCTCTGTGTAATTCCTTCTATCGGTGGTAATTTTCCTGGTGGGAATGTTGTTAAAATATCATTAACTAATTTTTCTAAATAATCTAAAAATGCTTCCATGCCTGGCTTACCTTTTTCAAAACTAGCTTTACTTGGACATCCTACATGCCCTTCAGGATATGCAGCAACTTCAATTGGACCAAATCCTACTTGACCATACCATTTAATTGGTTTTTGGTATATATTTCCTGCCTTATCAACATGTCCATCAGGTATCCAACCAACTACTTTATTATCTTCACTGGAATCAATTTTCTTTACCATTTCTGGAAAAAGTGTCATTGAAAATGAGGTTTCTGCCTCATCTGCATGAATAAAAGGGGTTTCAAAAGGACCTTCATGTTCTTTATCCATACAATACTGTGGAATTGCATGATACCAATTAACATTACAAATTACAGCTGGCAATTGATAATTTTTTGCCCATTCATGAATAGCGCTGGGAATTACATATTCTTGTCCATGACCATTTAAAAGAATCATTTTTCTAAAACCCATGTTCCAGAAACCAGTAATAATTGCACGTAAAAGTCCTTTAAATATTTCTTCCGGCACAATAATAGTTCCTGGCATTCCCAAATGATGATATGGATGCGAACCGTACCATGTTGGTTGAGCAACTGTGCATCCTGTTTTTTGCGCTACCAATTCTGCCATTCTAGTTACAAGAAATGTATCTTCCCCAACACATGCTGCAGGACCATGATTTTCTGTAGAACCAACAGGTATAATGATTACATCATTTTTTTTCACACGTTCCCGAATTTCAGCAATATTCATATTTTGGAGATATATCCCATCTGCTTTATCAAGGTGACCTTCCTTAGGAGGTAAGTTCCATTTACTCATATTATTTCACAATCAATTTTTAATTTAATGATTTGAAATAATTCAGTTTCTTTTATAAATTTATTAGTCTAGGGCATCTTTAGCAATATGTGCAACCTCTGGGATGGACATTGAACATATAGGTATGTTGACAGTAACTAAATTATAGCCTTAACACATTCACATACAATTCAAATTCAATAATTTGAAAATTGTTTTATATTACAGAAAAAGCCTCTTAAGATGCCTTTCGTAAATATTTTCAGTAACATTTCGAGCTATTATCTCATCGTACTTTTTTAGGGCTCTTATATAGCGTGAGCCCATTTCCGCAGCAATTTTATATCCTACATGGAGCAATTGTCGAAAATCTCTATTGTAACCTAGGCAAGATAAGTCATGTCGCAAGGCTCTGATGTATTCTTCACTACTCCAATTATTTACTAGTTTAGGTGAGGGTAATTTATCTTTATTAATATCTACTACTGTGGCGTATGGTGCACTCAACTCATCGAATCGATGGTGAGCCTTAATGTAGATATCTTTCGCGATTTCAAGTCCGTCATCCCCCGCCATGGCTAAACCAATTAACTCCTCCAACCAAGTAGTTCCCGAAGTTTTTAAATGAATCCCTGTGTTAAATTTTTTAATAACTCCATTAATAATATTGTATATTGAGAATTTATCACTTCCAGAGTGAAGACTTAGTTTTAAATTATCAGGTAAAGACAATTTTTTTTTCGCAAATTGGATTACAGCTAAGATAATCTCTAGTTCTTCTGAAAATTGCTCAAAATTTCCTTCATAATCAACTCCCTTATTAAATCTACCAGAAAATTTAGGAGCTATTGTTTGAGTAGGAATATTTTCATCAGCTACAGCAGCAAGAATAAATAATATTTCAATTGGTGTTTGGGGTTCACTCGTTTCGTCCATCGAGATTTCAATTATGAAATTGTCCTTACCTTTTTTCTTCTCAATCTTGCGATAAATTTTTCCTGCTTCCTTTACAGCAAAAAGATACTTTTCTGCAATTGCTCTTAATTGCTCCTTATTGATCCTTAAAGGTTCCTTGATTTTTGAAATGAATATTTTTCCTATGTACTTTTTATATTTCTCGATAAAGGCGTTTATCTCGTCATCTGATGTCTTTTTATTAATAAATTCAGCTACATCAAGAGTAAAATAATTACTCGAATCAATAAATAAATCAATATTAGTAATTCCGATATGATCAGCGTCAATATAATAATTACCTTTCCAACTTAAATCTCTCACTGCATTTTGGGCTTCTTTTAAAACATCAGCAGGAGTAGTTTTAGTGATCATATGCTCTCGGTGAGATTTATTCCATACGATTGCGACATCAATACCAATCTCTTGTGCTTTTATAATTGCTTTTAATTGAGCTTTTCCTTGACAACCAAACCGATCTCCGGTACCTATTGAATATTTTTTTAATCTCATTATTAGTATAGTCTTATCTCTTGAATTTTATATAATTACAATATCTTAAAATAGTCAACGGCATTATTATAACAGATATTTTCAATTATTTTTCCAAGTAAATCCATATCGGCAGGAATTTCTCCATTTTCAACATCAGATCCAATCAAGTTGCATAATATTCTTCGAAAATATTCATGCCTTGGAAATGATAAAAAGCTTCGGGAATCCGTAGTCATACCAATAAACCGACTCAACAATCCTAGATTAGAAATAGTATTAATTTGCTTAGTTATTCCATCAATTTGATCCAAAAACCACCAACTAGGACCAAATTGCATTTTCCCGGGAAAAGAACCATCTTGAAAATTACCAATAATAGAAGCAATTAATTCATTGTCTCGAGGATTTATATTATAAAAAATAGTTTTTGTAAGTTCTCCAGATTGATCAAGTCTGTCTAAAAATTTAGCCATTTTATCTCCAAAATTATAATCGCCTATAGAATCGCATCCTATATCGGGTCCAAGTTTATTGAATAATCGTGTATTATTATTACGAAGGGCGCCAATATGAAATTGCTGAACCCAACCACGATAATTATTTAATTTAGCACATTCATATAAAAAAGCTGATTTAAACTTTGAAACTTCTCTCTCAGTTAATTCTTTTCCTGAGAGAACATTAGTTGTTATTTTATCAATTTCTACATTGGTATATGTTTCAGCCCAAAAAGATAGGATACCATGATCAGCAATTCGACATCCCATATCATGAAAAAATTTATGACGAACATCTAATGCTTCAATTAAACTTGAAAAGTTTTTTATTTCAATGCCAGAAATTTCGCTTAATTTAGAAATATAATTAATATATTGTGGAGTTTTTTCTACCGCCATAGCTTTGTCTGGTCTAAATGTAGGAAACACTTTAACTTTATAGCCGTCATCCTTGATTTTTTTATGATATTCCAAAGAGTCAATTGGATCGTCTGTTGTACAAATTATCTCTACATTCAATTTAAGAAGCAAATTCTTAACTGAAAAATCTGGTGATTGGAGCAAAGCAGAGCACTGATCATAAATTTTTTTGCTAGTTTTTGGGCTTAATAAGGTATCAATATTAAAATATCTTTGAAGTTCTAAATGAGTCCAATGATAAAGTGGATTGCGAATTGCCATTGGAATTGTTTCTGCCCATTTTTCAAATTTTTCATAATCAGTAGCATCACCAGTGCAGAATTTCTCAGCTATCCCGTTACTGCGCATTAATCTCCATTTATAATGATCTCCAGCGAGCCAAGCTTGTCCTATATTATCATAGCAAATATCATCAGCTAAATCTTTCACTGGTAGGTGACAATGATAATCAATAATTGGCTTCTTTTCCGCGAATTCATGATAGAGATCCCTTGCTGTTTCTGTTTGTAAAAGAAAATTCTTATCTATAAATTTTTTCATTTATCTAGCTCATCATATTTTCTAATTTTTTTGAAAAGTTTTACTTATCCCTTCCCAAAGACCTACAAGATACATAACACCTAAAGCTCGATCATATAATCCATATCCTGGCCGTCCTATTTCCCCCCATATCATCCTTCCATGGTCAGGACGTATAACTCCATCAAATCCAATATCTATTAATGCTTTTATCACTTCATACATGTTCACATCCCCGAATTCTGTAGGATGCTTACTTTCATAAAATTTTTTCTCAGCAATAAGTTTAACATTTCGGAAATGTATGAAAGGAATACGATCTATCGCACCAAATTTTCGAATAGCTTTTACAAGATCCATTTTTAAATTTGCACCAAAAGATCCAGTACAAAAAGTAATACCATTTGAGGGACTATCTACAATTCTAACCAAACGATTTAAAGCAATCTCATCAGTAATTATTCGAGGAAGTCCAAAAATTGACCATGGAGGATCATCTGGATGAATAGCCATTTTTACTCCAAATTCTTCAGCAACAGGGATTACTTTTGTCAGAAAATATTCTAAATTTAACCATAGAGTTTCATTATCAACTTTAGAATAAGCATTTAAGTAATTTTGTAACTCTTCTTTTGTATAATGGGTTGCCCAACCCGGAAGATCTAATGAAATTATCTTAAAATCAATCTCTTTAAGTTTTGAATCATCATAACTTAAACTATTAGATCCGTTGGGATAGTTCATTGCTAAATCAGTACGCACCCAGTCAAAAACGGGCATAAAATTATAGCATAAAATTTGAATCCCTAGAGAACCCATATTTCGGATGCTTTGGCAATAATTATCGATTAAAATATCTCGATTTGAATTACCAAGCTTAATATCTTCATGGACAGGGATACTCTCAATCACCGTAAATTTTAATCCTTCTGCTTCGATCTTGTTTTTAATGTATTTTATTTTATCAATTGGCCAAATTTCTCCTACAGCAACATCATATAATGCTGAAACAATACCTGTGACTTTAGGAATCTGTTTTATATATTTGAGAGGAGTAGGATCTTTATCTCCATACCATCGAAATGCTATTTCCATTATTATAATACCTTATTATTTAGATTTTAAATTTTAAACTCCAGAATACGCAGAAAACCCTCCATCAACAGGAATAATAACACCATTAACGAAGCCAGAAGCTTTTTCATCAACAAGCCAAAGAAGTGTTCCAATCAGTTCTTCTGGTCTCCCAAATCTTCCTAATGGTGTTTGATTTAATATTTTTTTTGCTCGTTCTGTAAAGGAACCATCTTCGTTAGTCAAGAGAGAGCGATTTTGTTCTGTTAAGAAAAACCCTGGTGCAATCGCATTTACGCGAATGCCAACTTTGGAAAAATAAACCGCAAGCCACTGAGTAAAATTACTAACAGCTGCTTTTGCTCCACTATAAGCAGGTATCTTAGTCAATGGTGTAAAGGCATTAATTGATGAAATATTAATAATTATAGCACCTTTCTGATTTAACATTTGTTTCGCAAAAACTTGAACGGGTAAGAACGTACCAATTAAATTTAAATTAAAAACGAATTCGATACCTTCTTGTTTTAAATCAAAAAAAGTTATAATTCCTTCCCTTTCACTCTCCAAGTCATCTACAGTTAAGAATTCGTTTGACGTCGTCCCTTTTGGATGGTTCCCACCAGCTCCATTAATGAGGATATTACAAGGACCAAATTCTATTCCAATTATCTTTTCAGCTTTTCGTAAACTCTTAAGATCTAAAACATTTGCTTCAATTCCCATGGCAATTCCTCCATTTTCATTAATCTTACTTGCCACTTTTTCCGCAGCTTCTTTTCGTATGTCAAGTATTGCTACTTTTGCGCCACATTTTGCAAGAGCCTCAGAAAAGCATCCACATAATTCCCCTCCACCACCAGTTATCACGGCAGTTTTATCTTTCAAATCAATAATAAATGGGACTATCATTAGTATTTCCTAGATTATATCTATCATTATATCATTAAAATTAACTTTAATCTATTATAGCAGAAATTTTGCAATTTTCTTTATCTATTTGTAATAACTTTAGATTTTCTGGAACTTCTTCCATTGTTATTTCTTTTGTAATCAAAGGAGTAACATCCATACCAGCAGCCATACTGCTGATAACATTAGAAAAAATACCATGGCCCGAATGTCCTTGAGCTCCAATTATTCGGGCTCTTCTTACTTGAAAATATTCACCATACACTGGCATTCTCTGTTCAGCTCTAGCAACAATCACCACAGTACTGTTTATTGTTTTGCACTCCCAAATAGTATTTTGTATTTCTTCTGTTAATATTTCAGGTAAACCTGCAGCTTCGAGATATAGAACAGCTCCTTCATGGTCTGTGTATTCCTTAATTTTTTCTACAAAATTTTCCTTTAGAGGATTAATTACATAATCAGCGCCCATTTTCTTAGCTAATACAGCTCGAAGTTCTTCTGGTTCCGAAACAATACATGTCGCAGCTCCCGCAGTTTTTAAAATTTTTACTGCTGCCAATCCGATTGGTCCTGCACCTAGAATCACCACGTTTTCACCTGGTCTAATTCCACCACCTCTTTCTATTACTGCATTATAGGCTACTGATGTTGGTTCCACTAAACTGCCTATTTTGTAAATATCATCATATTTTTCCTCTAATTTTCTCAAGCTCCAACATAATTTAGCAGGAACAGCGATATATTCTGCAAGTGCTCCATTTATAGAAAAACCAATTTCTTCTAATCGCTCACAATGATTTGGATACCCATCGCAACATGGCTTGCATTCACCACACCACACCATTTCTTCTACAGTGACAGGCTCTCCTTTCTCGAAAAGTTTGCTCGTTCTTTTATTTATTGCCCTACTACCTACTTCCACAATCTCTCCAGAAAATTCATGACCAATAGTAACTGGAAATGCGGTTAACCCAGGATAATAGATGTATCCATCATCATAACTTTGGTTCATATGTACGTCAGAACCACAAATTCCACATCTCTTCACTTTGATCAATACTTCGTTTGGTTTTATTTGAGGTTTGTCTTTTTCTACGACTCTAGCAACAGGATATCGCCATACTTGAGAACCCAAATAGGTTAATTTACCATCAATATCTTTAGATCCAAGTTTAAAATCAGGTTTTGGATCCCAACTTGCAGATAATTCTACCACTTTCATTTTTATTATAATCTTATTATTATGTTTTTGATTAAATTAATCACGAGATCATAATAAGGTTACTGAAGTTAAGTAAGTATTAATCTAATACTAAAAAAAACTAAGAAATTTAATTATCTATTTATATTTTTAATAGTTACCTTCTACTAAATTCTAGAATTATACTTAATAATAAGTTAAAACTATGTTGCTCAGTATAGTTTCAGGGCTAGATGAATCCAAGAGTAATCTAAAAGATGTAATTAAGAAATTTTCTTCTTTGTGTCAATTTCTGAAATCCTTAAATTACGATGGGATTGAGTTAAGCCTTCTAGAACCCGAAAAAATTGATATTAAGAAAATTTTAGAGATAAAAGATTCATATGAAATGGAGATTCCTGCTTTAGGTACTGGAAGTACTTATATTCGTTTTGGATACTCTTTTGGTGATACCCAAGAATCTATACGCAAAAAGGCGATTGAGAGGGTGGAGAAATATATCGAATTTGCTCAAAAAACTCAATCTAAGGTCATAATAGGATTAATCAGAGGGCGTTATAAATATGATAGCAGTCCTCAAAAAGAACGATTAAATATTGTCTCTTCTCTTAAAGAATGTTGTTGGTTAGCAGAAAATAATAATGTCCAACTATTATTTGAACCTATTAATCGTTTTGAAATTGATTCATACAATACAATTTCACAGTCAATAGAATTAATTGAAGAAATAGGTTCCAATAATTTAAAGTTGTTAGTTGATTCTTTTCATACATACTTAGAAGAAGATCCTGCATATATATGGGGATATCTTAAAGAAATTGCGCATTATGTGGGACATATTCATATAGCAGACACAACACGTAGAGCACCAGGTTCAGGACATTTTGATTTCAAAACTTTTTTAACTATTTTTAAAGACTTGGGATATACTGAATTTGTTTCAGTTGAAACAATTATGAAACCTTCATTTGAATTAATAGCAAAGAATTCATCCAAATATTTAAGAACAATTTTATAATCTTAAAATTTAATTGAAAAATTAATTAATGATGTGGTTTATATTACACGAAAAAGACTAAAAGTTGGATTAGTGCAATGCTACTTTGGAAGAGGTAAGGGAAAAACTACTGCTGCAATTGGACAGGGTTTTCGGGCTACAGGACATGGATTTAAGGTATATATGATTCAATTCATGAAAGGATATCCTCAATATGGAGAAGTTAAAGCTATAGAGAAAACTCCTAACTTCGAACTGAAACAGTTTGGCACGCCAGATTTGATAGCAACTCCAGGAGATATTGATTTCGAAGAAGGAAGGAAAGGTATGAAGTTTGCAGAGAAAATAATTATGAACGACGAATATGACATAGTAATTCTTGATGAAATTGGGGTAGCTGTTGAGTATGGAATTGTAAAAATCGATGATGTATTAAAATTAATTGACAATAAACCAGCCCATGTAGAATTAATCATAACTGGAGGTCCAAAGATGCATCCAAAAATCAAGGAAAGAGCAGATTTGCTCACTGAGATGAGAATGATCAAACATTACTACTCCTCAAAAGGTATTAAAGCTCGAATAGGTATAGAACATTAACGAGGTATAGTGAGCTTAGATATGGGAATTAAGAATTTTATATCTTCATTTATCTTAAAATTCTCTAATGTTAAATTAAAAAATATTTTTATAGATCACCACAAATATCTTGGTAAACGCGAAAATTCGCTCAAAATTTATGACCACCCACCTAGAAACATGATTTTATCACCTTTTAAAATGATTTTTGATCCTATGGATCGTTTACTTGTCGTTAATTTTAAGCAGGATCCTGTTTACTACAGTATAGAGCTCCAAATTTTCCACAAAATAGGTAAAGAATACCCGCTTGTTATCATATATCGAAAGGATAACATGAAGGATATTTATTATACTAATGAGATTGTTATAAAAAATAGAAAAAAGATGGTCACGGATTTGTTTACAAATGTCTCGTTCAATCAACTTGAAGATATTGAATATAAATTCCGATTTGATGAGATGGGCTTGGATGCTTACCTATTTTTAAAAGATAAGTTAGAAAAAGAAATTGAATTTAAAATTAAAGAAAATACTCCTGGAAGAGAATTGGTTTCGATTCTAGCTCCAATTGGTGCAGTAAGTAAGAAACCTGAGTACTTCCCCATCGTTTTCCTCAACAAGTTCGGTATGGTAATCAAAAGAAACACAGAAATTTTTGTCAGAATTCATGGTTTTCTAAGAGACGCGACAGAAATGCCTGTTCGAATGAATAGAATGAGTTTTTATTCGGCTCACTATTCTTTAGAACCAGTAATCTGTAATTGGAATAATAATTTTAGTGGTAACATAAAACCTATAATTTTAAATCTACCAACCCTAAATATATCAGATGAAAATATAACTTTTGACCTTTTAAAGAACTCTGATTACTACGAGATAAGAAAAATCTCTGGGAAAGACGAAGAAGACCATAAAGTTACTTTCGAATTTTCTCCAGCAATTCCAAATTTATTAACGCTAAAAAGTAATTTGAAAATAATCGGTAGATTTTCTTGCATAATTGACGAAAAAAAGGGTGTTTTTGCAGGGGAATATTATTTAACTCGTAATGGAGATACCATTGAGTTTAATATTCAACCAACCAAAGGTTGGCAACCATTTCCTGGAAAATTATGGTTAGCTTCATATTATTGGACTGCTAAAATAGATATTTTACATGAATTTGATGCCAAAATTCAGTCATACTGGCGTCGAAATTAAAAAGAGTTTTCGTATAATTTTAAATACAAACTTATTATCTTCTAATTTAAAACATAGAATAAATAAAACTATTCACCCTAAAGCGATGAAGAAAGAAACTAATTTAATAAGTGTATGTGGTTTAAACTGTGGTGAATGTGAGATTTATAAAGCTCCTAAAAATATTGAAATAGCTGAAAAATTAGTTACACATTTTTATGGTATGTGGGACGATGTAAAAGCTTCTGATTTTCATTGTAGTACTTGCAGAGGAGATCGATCAGAATGTTGGACTGAAGAATGTTGGATTCGAGAATGCTGCATAGAGAATAAAAAGTTAGATTTTTGTTTTGAATGTAACGAATTTCCATGTAATAAATTAGTAGAATGGTCGAAAGAGAGTGAAAAATATACCAACGCTTTACAAACCCTCAAAAATATGAAAAAAAAAAGAAGATAAATTTAGAAGAAAGTAAATTTCATATTTAATTCAATATTAAAACTACAGCTTCACCGTCGGTGACAAGTTCTTCGTTTTGATTATAAACCTTAGTATTGCATCTTATAAATTTTAATTTACCATCCTTCTTGGTGAACTTCTCTTTAACTGTTGCGACAGCCGTTAGAACATCTCCAAAAAAAACGGGTTTAATAAACCTTACGCTTTGTTCGCCGTAAAGTATGCCAGGTCCGAATAATTTCACACCTAAAGATGCTGATATTAGACCCACACTGATAACTCCGTGAGCTACTTGTTTTCCAAACATTTGAGTCTTAGCATACTCTGGATTCACATGAATTGGGTTATAATCTCCAGAAACTTCAGCAAATTTCATTACATCTTCTTCTGTTATAGTTTTCGTGAATTTTGCAGAGTCTCCAACCTTATAATCATCAAATTTTACGGGTTCTAAGGACATAATTACCAATAATGAATAGATGGATAAAAATATTGATGCATAAAATACTGGTATTGAATAAAAGTGAATAGCGATCCATTTTGGGTATTTTAGAGCATCCATTTTTATCACTAATAAGTAATTGAAACAACTAAAACATAAACCAAGACATACTTGAGATACAAAACATTATAGAAATTTAGTTATATGAAAGAGAAAGAATAAGAAATAAAATAATTCGAAAATTCAATTTAATAGTTTTTAAAATAATAAATAATAATTAATTAAAGGTAGAAAAAATGGGAAAGTTATCAAAACGAGTTGCTATCGTAGGGGCGGGGATGTCGCAGTTTGGACGCCTATACCCCCTCAAACGGAATCCTGATCTCTGGGTAGATGCATGGATCGATGCTGTTAAATCAGTTGACAATGGTATAGAACCAAAAGATGTAGATGCATGTTATGTTGGAAATTATTCTTCAGATTTATTTAATCATCAGGGTCATCTAGGTCCTCAGATGGCAAACCTGGTGGGACTAACACCCAAACCTGCATCTAGATTTGAAGGAGCATGTGCTAGCTCTGGAATTGCTTTAAGACAGGCAATTATTGCAGTTGCTTCTGGTATTCATGATGTTATCGCTGTCGCAGGAGTTGAATGTATGAATGAACTTCCAACAAGTTTAGTAACAGACGCATTAGCTACGGCAAGTGATGCTCTTTTTGAATACCCTGCTGGGGCAACATTTCCAGGGTTATATGCTACTGTTGCTACAGCTCATTTTCACAAATATGGAACAACTTCAGAAGATTTAATGAGAATAGGAATTAAGAATCATGAAAACGGAGTTGAGAATCCATTTGCTCAAATGCAAAGATCTATCGCTCAAATGATGCAACGCAAATTAAAGAAATTAGAAGAACAAGGAAAAGAACTTCCTGATTGGAAAGATGAATTTGATTATCTTAAAAGTGCTTCAAATCCAATGATTGCTTATCCTTTAAGACTTTTTGATTGTAGTTTAGTCACAGATGGAGCTGCATGCGTCTTTATAGCTGCCGAAGAAGTTGCTAAAAACTATACAGATACTCCAATTTGGATTGCTGGAACAGGGCAAGGAAGCGCTGCGTTATCCATTCATGATAGAGATGATTTAACTGGTTTCATAGCCACTAGAGAAGCAGCAAGGCAAGCATACGAAATGTCTGGATATGGACCAAAAGATATCCAAATAGCCGAACTTCACGATTGTTTTACTATCGCAGAACTTGTCGCTTTAGAAGATTTAGGATTTTATGAGAAGGGAAAAGCCGCTCAGGCTGTGAAAGAGGGAGAAACTAAACGAGATGGAGCAAGACCCATAAATACTTCTGGGGGATTAAAATCAAAAGGTCATCCTGTTGGTGCTACTGGAGCTGCCCAAGCTGTAGAAATCTTTAAACAAATGAGAGGAAGAGCAGAACGAAATAGGCAAGTAAAATTTGAAGTCGAACGGGCATTAACACATAACTTAGGAGGTAGTGGTGCTACTTGTGTAGTCACTATCTATGAAAAATAAGGTGATTAAAAAAAATGACTGAAACAGAAAAAGAATTTACAATTCAAAACTATTTAGAATTTATTCAAAATAAGAAACTTATGGGCTCAAAATGCAAAGATTGCGGTAAAATGTATGTTCCCGTTAGAAAATTATGCATAGCATGTAATTCACTTAATATGGAATGGGTACCATTATCTGGAAAAGGCGAACTTGCGGCATTTACATCTATTACAGTTGGTACTCCTTACTTTATAGAACTAGGATATGATAGAAATAGGCCCTATTGTTTTTCAGTAATAAAACTAGAAGAGGGTCCAATGGTCTCAGCTCAATTAGTTGGTGTAGATGCAAGCAAACCTGATACTATTAAAATCGGCATGCCCTTAAAAGTTAAATTCTTAGAAAATGAACTTAAAGGTGAAACCAAAACAGATTTAGGTTTTGAACCCGCCTAAACACAAATTATTTATTTTTTATTTTAATTTTGTAAGATAATATTTAGTAATCTTAAGTAATATAATATTGGTGGTTTTCATAAAAAGAACTTACAAACTAATTATAATCGCTTTTATTATGTTAATAGTAGTTATTCCTATCATTATTCCAATTTTCCTTTTATTCAATGATAATGAGTTCACAAACATTGATATTGAATTACACTTCTATGGCGATACTGCATACACTTATGTAGCTGACCAAATAAACATCAATATAACCCATTATAGAATACCTGGTACCCAAGGGAGAGAAGATTGCGCAAAATATTTTATAACTAAATTTCAACAAATCGATCCTGCGATTAATTTCGTGCTTCATAATTTTACGATTCATTCGGTAAAATGTCAAAATGTCTTGTTTAAAATTAACGAAAACTTTTCAAATATCGTGATTTTAGGCGCTCATTATGATTCTAGGGCTAAGGCCACAAAAGACTCAACAAATCCGGATTTACCTGTGCCTGGAGCGAACGATGGAGCTAGTGGAAGCGCGGTTTTAATAGAGCTTGCTGATGTATTGTATAGTCGAGTGAATAACTTGTCTGTTCAAATTTGGTTTTTGTTTTTCGATGCAGAAGATCAAGGTTACGACTATGGTCCGGGAATTCCAGGTTGGGATTGGTATGAAGGCTCTGGTAGGTTTGTACAAGACATCGAGGATTTCTATAATTCTTCTCATGAAACATTTGATGCCATGCTCTTATTGGATATGGTTGGAGGAACAAATCTACGTTTTATTAGCGAGCAACACTCAACATCCTCATT
>JAUWZR010000270.1 GCA_030615235.1 Promethearchaeota archaeon | reverse complement strand
CATTATGACAACAAAATAGTATATCTTTAACAGTCAGAGATGTTTCTTTGCTGATTAAGCTTAAATCTTCAAATTCAGGTTTAACATTGATAATTTCTGTTTTCTCTCCTTTTTTAATAAAAGAAATTTTAAAATTCAGTTTATACCATTTACCGTTAATCTCTATTTTTTCATTGACAATTTTACGATCTATACAAACGCGCTTGCTTGAATAAAATCTTACACCAAGCGTACCCAACTCTCTTACAGTTTTAAGTATGAAATCATAACTAAGAGAAGGATCACAAATAATTTTGATGATATGACCAGGGCGATTTTTCTTAGTAATACTTGGGATTATTTGAATGTCTAGAATATCTTCATTTCCTAAAATATTTACAAAATTGCCTAAAATCTCCCCTGATACATCGTCTACAGCGGTTTCTAAAATAGTAACTTCCTCAACATAATCACTTAGAGGATGCAACACATTAGAATTCATCTCCCCGTAAAACAAACGAAGTGTATTCGAAAAAGCGTTAAACTCATTTTGACCCGTCCCACAGGATATCTTTAACAGATTCATAGATGGAATAAATTCTGAATAGGTAGGATGCAAATTTACCAATAGCGCTGCTCCGGTAGGGGTTACTAGTTCCGTTTCAATGGGTCCTCCTTTTACAAATAGATTAGAATTTTCTAATATTTTTACTGTAGCAGGAGCGGGGATAGGCAAGATTCCGTGAGCGCTTTTTATTTTTCCACCACCAAGAGGTACTTCGCTACAATAATACGAGAAATCCGGGTCAAATCCTCCTAATGTATCAATAACTTTCGCTACTCCTAAAATATCAATTAATGTGTCAACTGAGCTTAATTCGTGA
This sequence comes from Promethearchaeota archaeon, assembly GCA_030615235.1. Lineage (GTDB taxonomy): Archaea > Asgardarchaeota > Lokiarchaeia > Sigyniarchaeales > SOKP01 > SOKP01. The sequence continues at coordinate 2,061 of JAUWZR010000270.1, read as the reverse complement.
AGGTGTATATTTTCAATTAATTTTCCGTGAACTTCAGCTTCGGCTTTAAATAAAGTTCTTAAGACTTTCCTTGCAAACTCTTTAGCTTGATTCGAAAAGCCGTTCTCATTAAGATAATCCTCGAGAGCGTTCGAGAGATCCTCCGGAGATCTATGCGTTTTAGATTCCTCTATTGCTATTTCAAGTTTATTAGTTTCTATCCCCATCCTTTTAACGATCCTTAGATCAAGTTCTAATTTAGATACTCCTTTTAAATTTTTCTTTAAATCTTTCAAATTTGTGAGAATTTGAGTCGAATCAGGTATTAAACCCAATAACGATGCTAATAACATATCCCCCGAGATTCCTGAGTTAGTTAGATCAAAATATATAGATTTCATTACATGCTTACTCTCATGATTAAAATAGGTGAATTTGTACCTAGTACTATAAATAAAATAACAATACTAAAAATAATAAACCGTTGTTATTTTATAATAAATTGTACTTAATTTCAATTTAATAGTTATAAATATAAGAATAAAAGAGAAATGATTAGTTATGAGTGAACTTCAAACTATCAAATGTTACTTAGATCAGATACCTTCAACTTTTATAAAGCTGCTAGGTATCGATCCACCATCAGGTATAATTCCAGAACCCGTCAAAGAGGTTGTTGATCTCTATCAAGGTATTGAACGAATAAGTGTAAGTATAATTGATAATTTTGGTTTATTTGAACTCACATTTAATAAACCCGAATTTATGATAACAAATTCTCAGGTAATGTTGCTACTCTCTACCAAAAATCCTTATACTTTAGGCGTGTTACATCAAATGATGTATGGAGGATTCGAGTTTGAACCCAATGGATTTCATTTGTTAAGATATCTAAACGAACGTGGAAAGAAAACATGCTTTGTTGGAAGAAAAAAAGACATCGCTAGATACGATGGAGGAACTCATTCGATTCCAAAAGAAACGGATATGGCTACATGGGTTGAATCTGCGAAGGTTATAAATAATTTTGAATTGTCTTGGATGCATTATTTAGATTTTGAAAATCTTCACAAACAACAACAAGCATTAAAACAAAGAACTCCCGAGGATTTAATCGATAAATTAATACTTCGTACTGACAAGTGGATTTTAGGGAACTACAAACAACTTAGAAATAACTCTCTAATGGTAATTCTAGGCGATCATGGTAGAGTTAAATTAAATTTGGAGTATTCTGGTAAGATAGCTCAATGGCGGGAAGCTAGCGTACCGATAGCTATTATAATTAGGAAATAAGTTTGTACTATTTTTATAAAAATTAAGATGTCTAAAATGGAAGAATATAAGCGCTTTACAGTTTCACTTCCCAAAGATTTATACAACAAATTTGAAGCTTTCAGGAACAATATAGGAATTTCAAGATCAGATAGTATAAGGAAAGCAATGTATTCTTTAATGGCTAGTGAAGAAAATATTCCGAAAGCTTCTGGAAATGTTGTTGGTTGTATTCCAATAATTATGCTTCATGAACATTTTACCGATAAGCATAAAAATGAAGATTCCACAGAACAACCTCATGAAATTAATCACGACAATAAACACCACGACCATGAATATGATTCTAGGCCAATATACGCCTCTGTCCAGCAAACTGACGAAATTTTAAAAAATGACATTCAGCACCATTTTTTTGATGTTATTACATCCACTTTGCATATCCATCTTGAATTTGAAAAATGTTTAGAAATTATTGCAGTGTCTGGACCCTTTGAAAGAGTAAAAAAACTTAAGGAAGCTCTACAGAGATTAAGGAGTGTAGTATCGATACAATTTTTTATCATTGATAAAGAATTTTAATTTGGAATTAAGTCGCATCCTGGAATAATAACTTCCGTAAAAGGAAGAGAAAAGAATAAAAAATTTTCTTCAAACAAGAAAATAATAAAGATAAGGCGATTTATGAAGAATTTCTTATTCTATTTGGTCGTGTTTATTGTGTGTGTTATAACTACAATGACATATTTCTATTAAAAATAAGTATACATTGGGAAATTAGTAATTTTTTAAATAAAAAAAAAGAAT
>JAUWZR010000279.1 GCA_030615235.1 Promethearchaeota archaeon | reverse complement strand
TAAGCATCAATTGCTTGTCTTAAGGCTTTTGCACCGCTTTGTGTGCCACCTGGGTGACCAAACACACCTCCTCCGACTTGAACAGCAATATCGTTTGATAAAAGCTCAATTAAACGATATATTATTCCCGGATGAACTCCTCCTGAGCATACACTCAAAACCTTTTTCATTCCATACCAATTCTGCACTAAGACCTCCAAATCGGCCTCATTAGAATTTTGAGCAATCTTCTTATAATTATTCAACACTTCTCTTTTATCACCAGCTAATTTCCCCAAACCTCCAATGTGAAGCTGATCCACGCCTTGCATTCTCGCTATTTCTGCAAGTACTTTCATGCTCATCCCATGATTCGGATTTCTATCAAAAGCAGCATGAAACGCTCTATGAGCATGTATAGCTAAACCTAATTCTTCACATTCCTCTCTAATTGTTTGAACAGCCGCCCAACCAATAGTCAGTATGTCGATCATAACATATTCGTTGTTAAAATCTTTTACTAACTTCGCACGACGCTTCATTTCGTCAACTTCAGCGGTAATATTTATTAAATAACTTTTTCTTTCTCCTGTTTCATTTTCTGCTTTATCTCTCATTTTCATGCTAAGATCCAGCCTTTTTTCGAATCTATTAAACCTCTGATTCGATAGGTTTTCGTCGTCTTTTAAAAGATCTACTCCTCCTGTCCAGATTTCGTAACCATGTTGAGCGTGCTCCTCAGCATAATACCCTACTTTTGGTTTCGGAACAGTAGCTGTAATTGGTCTCTTCTTAACATTAAGTAAATCCCTAATTCCCTTTATTCCATACTGAGGACCCTTAAAGGAATTTAACAAGTTTTTAGGCCACTTCACATCGACCAACCTTAGACCTTCTAAAGCTTTCATACCAAAAATATTTCCGGCAATAGAACTTAAAATTTGAGGCATATTTCCTTCCTCAAATAAATCGTTGGGGTATGCGATTTTGACATAATTTTTATTTATTTCATAAACTTTAGCACTCAATGCTCGAATATGTTCAGGAATTTTAAGCGCCGTCCAAGTACCGTTACTGCTTTCAGCAGCAACCCTAATAGCGACTTTTTCAATTGAAAAACCGCTTGCTGGTTTAATTTTAAACAAGCAAATTAGATCTTCCTCATTTGGTTCATATGCTAAATCTAAAAAATCTTCGTATTTAATTTCTAAATCACCTTAAACTTAATTTAAATCATATCTGGATACAATTTCACGAAATAGGTGTGAACATGCGAACTAGCAAAAATTCCCGCCTCTGTTATTAGGCCGTCTATATACCTCCTACTTACGGTTTCAAATGCAGGATTTAAAATTTCCAAACCTGCTGGTGGATTCTCCCAAATCTCTGAACTTTCTCGCATTTCAATTTTTTCAATAACACCAAATGAAGTTTGGGGATTGTATTTCAATAGGGGAGTAGCAACATAAAAAGGAACGTGTTCTTCGTGGGCTACTAAAGCTAATAATCTTGATCCAATTTTGTTTAAAACAGTTCCTTCGCTTGTAACACTATCTGCTCCAATAAGTATAAGATTAACTTCGTAATGATTTACAGCCCACCGCATAGCACTATCCACAACATGATAAACTTTTATTCCGGCGTCTAATAACTCTTTCGCTGTTTTTCTTCCTTGAAGGCGAGGTTGGGTTTCCGTATTTATCACGTTAAAGTGTTTACCTTGCTTTCTTGCTTCTAATAAGATGCCCGTTACAACAGACGAGTGACAATGTGTCATAATGATATAGTCATCATCTGATTCTACAAAAGGAATTCTCCTAGCTCCAAATTCAGCTATCTTTTTTTTCGAATTTTGAATCATTGTTTGATATTTATTCTTATAGCGATTAATTATCTCTAAAAATTGATTTTCCTTGAATTCGTGTTTAGGTTTTTTTAATCGATTTATTATGAAGTTTAGTCCATTTCTCAACGCTGGTTCAGTGGGGCGAGCATTAAACAGTATCTCCTTTGCTTCTTCTAATTTTTTTAAAAACTCTTCAGCAGTATTGCAATCCGTTAGCCTCTGGGCGTAACTATTCAAAAAATCGATAGCGCTTAGAGCCACATTTGTTGCTCCCTGTATTTCTAACGATTTAATCTTTTCAGCATCTAATAATAATTGTTTAATTTCATTCACCTGTTTATTTCTTAATTAATATAAAAACAGCCACCACTTTTCACTATATTCATTTAATATCGGTATCACCTTTATAAGAATTATTATCTTCTTTAAAATCCTTAGGATCGATTTCTATAAAAAGAGCACCAATATAATTACACGAGACCGAAGTACACTCAAACAAATTCGGTGCTAACCAACCAGAAATATTGACCGCACTTTTTAGGGTAGCATTCTTACATTTTGGACATATTTTGATGCGTGTCATTTTATTATTAATAACTTATTTATCTTTATATCGTTTTTTAGCGTGATAGGGAATTAGCACCTAAAAATTGGTAGCTATATTCTATAATCATAAATAACATTTACTCTCTTTCATTATTAATAAAGTAAATTACCATCTAGTAGAAACGATTTAAAACTTAAATTCCTAATCTATATTTGAAAAACTGAATATTTTAAAAAAAATGAGTAAAATTGACCTAGAGCGAAAAAGTTTACCCAACGAGCCAGGCGTATATTTTTTTCTCAATAATAAAAAAATTATTATTTATATCGGGAAAGCCATAAATTTAAAGAAAAGGGTAAATCAGTATTTTCTCAAAACGAATTATAACGATCCATTTTA
>JAUWZR010000091.1 GCA_030615235.1 Promethearchaeota archaeon | reverse complement strand
TCTTATTTTTTTAAAAGTCAAAAAAGTTTTGAAGTAATATACTAATCTTCTTATTATAACCACTTTATTAAAATTAGTTTAGTGCTTAAAGTGAGTCTTCAAGAGAGTTTGGCAAGGCGTAAAGATTGCTCAGGTGAAGGGCGCGTGTTGCAATTATCTGTTATTAAGGAAGTATGTAATTCTACATTTCAAGCAGCACCTTCAAATTCTCTATTTATTGTATTACCTGAGGGGGTCGATTACACTGGAGGGATATATAAATATAATAGCGATGGTTTGGTTCAATTAACTGATAAAGAAAAAACAAAATTTACTATGGAACTTTATCCCGAATTGTTTTGGAAGGAATCTATTGAATTCGAGGATTTGATTCGGGTAGGGATTACGTGGCAATATCTCTCATTAAAAGTGGATAGTATAGGACTTGGGGTATCACAACGGGCAAGAGCGCCAAAAAAATATAATAAACTCGTTAACAATTTAACGAATCAAAATCATGCATTCTTATATTCGGTAGCAGTTCGAGAGAGAGATAGGGCAGCATTAGTAGAAGACACTGCAGAACCTCTTCAAAAAAAAATAAAGGAGGGTACGATCTTACTCGACACTCCAGCTTGTTATAAGAACCGCGCAATCTATGAGAATAAGTATAAAGGAATTCCAATAGACGATGTTATTTTTAATCGGGTTGATGAAAAGGCACCAAACCATATAAATTTATACCAAATCTCTCAACTGCTCTGGGCTTGTCAAGGAGAAACAGATCATGCGACCCATGGAAACCGTGATGCTTTAGAGAAAAATGGTTACGGTCGTGTGCATGCATCGGGATGTGCTGGATATGCAGTATATCCAATAGTTTATGTAGACGATCTTGCTAATGTTCCAAATGGATCATACAATTATAATCCAGTCGGGTATTCTGCGTTAAATAGATGGATTAAGGTTAATGGAGCAATAACATACGACCATTTTATACAGAAATTTAGCTCTGAGACTTTTAGAGCTGAGATTGAAAAGGAGTTTGATACTAATTTCTCTAATTATGCAATATTATTATGTATTGATCGAAAAAAGCCCTGTGCGGGATTAATGCACAGAGTTATGAACCTTAAGTATTGGGCCGAAGTAGAGGCTGGAATGGCGTTAGCAGGACTACAATTACAGGCAAATGCTCTTGGTTTGAAATGGCAAAAGAAAATATTATCAAACCCAGATGATCCAAAATATAGAAAATTGTTCAATCTCGATTCTGCTGAACAGTCGATAAACAATATGGCAACTAAATTGGTAAATCGTGCAGGCAATGAGCGGGTATCCCTAGAAGGAAATTTAATACCAATTGTATTATTTCATTTATTAGAGGGATAAAATTGGATATTGTATTTATCGGTGCATTATTATTCTTGGTTAATGTGCTTTTATCCATATTAATAGCTTTAATTATCGTTAATAAGCTTTACATTTCAAAGAAATTCTCTAAAGAAAAAGACTTTCACTTTTATAACGACTTATTCTCATGGGAAATCTTCTTTTTTATTATAGCAATTGATTATTTTATGAAAATTTTCTCAGTTTCTTTACCAATCGATCTTGTTACTTACGATTTTCTACTTAGAATCAGAATTTTACTGTTATTCTTTCCCTTTTGGAACAAAATCATACATTTAGAAAAAGTCATGAATAAGATTACTTATGAAAGACATTATTTTGCGGGAATAATCCCATTTATTATAGTACTTCTTTTAAGTTTCACAGGTCTGTCAAATATTATACTGCTATATTTTTTGATTATGACTTCATTCATTCCTTATCTATTGTTCCTTTTACTTTTAAAAAATACCGGAACACCAAAATGGAAATCCTTGAAAATTTTTGTAGGAGTAATTCTTGTTGGATTGGGAAGTATTTTTAAAACAGAAATATTCTTAATAGAACTGTTGAATATTACTTCACCTGTAATATTAATTATAGGAACAATATTTATATTCGATAGTTTCTGCAAAGAAATATTTATTTAATTCTATTCCTTGGATTTATAAGTTTACATATTTTCTTCTTAATCATTACTTATTGAATTGAGTGATCAATGAGAAGAAAAATTAAAATTTTAATAGTTTCTCTTAGTATACTTACTGCTAGTAGTATATCTATTATTTTTGGAATAATATTTTATATTAATGCACCTTCGGCGAGGTATGGCTGTGGTATGGTTTATGATAAGAGTGTTAATAAATTGATTCTCTTTGGTGGAGGCTTTCAAGATAGTAGCTCATATACCTATTATGGTGATACTTGGATTTATGATCCCATAGCTAATTTATGGACTGAAATTTTTCCCCAACAACATCCCACCGCAAGATCGAGTTCCTCGATGGTCTATGATCCAGTAAACAAAAAAATAATTTTGTTTGGAGGAGTTGACATATCTGATAATTGGATGGCTGATACATGGATATTTGATTCTCGAACTCAAGTATGGACTCAAGTATTTCCTGATAATCATCCTTCAATAAGAGGAAGCGCTTCTATTTTCTACGATCCACAAGCTCAGAAAGTAATACTTTTTGGGGGATTTAGACGCACGGGAGGACATTTAGATGACACATGGACATTTGATTATTCTACTAATAATTGGACTAACCTTAACCCCTCCATAAAACCAACGGGACGTTATGGGGCTCCTATGGTTTATGATCCAATCAATCAAAGAGGTTTTATGTTTGGAGGTCAGACTTCAACTATTACCAACGAAACTTGGGTGTATTATTACTCTAACAATTCCTGGGCTGAGTTGACTATGCTAACTAAGCCACCAAACCGGTATTGGGAACCATTAACTTATGATAATACCGTACAAAGAATAATCCTTTTTGGAGGTTCTGATGGGACTGGAGAAGGGATGGATGATACTTGGACCTACAATCCTTTTACTAATCAATGGACTCAAGAGCTTCCAAGTTCATCTCCAGTAAATAGGTTGTTTGCTTCTTTTGTAAACATCCCTGGAACTGGAAAATCTATCCTATTTGGAGGATCCAGAACCGCAGATACTTGTCTTGGTGATACATGGTCATATAATTACAATAGTAATAACTGGAATAAATTAAAATAGTTTTTTTTTTTTAAAATAACTCATAAATACATCAATAATCCTAATTAACGTCATTCATTTTCCCATTAAAAACATATTTAAGATATTAAAATGGTTTTATCAAAACGAGAACGAGTTTTTAAGGCTCTTGAGCTGGATGGTGAACCTGATATGGTTCCCATACACTATTTTGGGTTTGAGCAGACAGGAAGTTCTTTCCAAGCTTTTAAGGAATCAGGAGAAATGGATAAACATCGTACTTATGTAGAAAATAAATTTTCTAATATTAAGCATTACATCACGGAGCAACGCTTTTGGAACGTTGATCTCTTCAGGATGGATCCTTTTGGAGAAACCAAAATCAAAGTTAGATACGAAAATGCGCCTCCAGAATATCCTAACTGTCGTTTAAATAGAATGGATGGTAGATTGTATAGAACTGAAAAACAAATAAACACGGGTTTAGAATATGCGTGGTATGTTGGAGGTTATTTTACAAATCCCGAAATCTTACATTCTTATTGGGATCGATATGGAAAGCCAACAGAGTGGATTAACAATAGAGTTAAGTACTCTTCTCAAAAATGGGAGCGATTTGTTGAAGCCCTTGAGCAATATTTCTATCCGTTGGTAAATTTACCCATAGATCTCTCTGAATTTTTGATAGGGGGTATTACATTTACTCGCTTTGCGTATTACATACGAAAAAATCCAGGTTTTATACATGAAATTATGGACGAATACACTAAAGTTAACATCGAAATATTGAAACGATTAGCCGAAGTGGGCGTCGATATTGTGATGTTTGGAGATGATTTAGGCTACAAGGAAAATCCCTTTTTCTCTTTAGATGTTTTCCGTAAATTTATCCTTCCATACCATAAAAGAATATATCAAGCATGTAAAAAAAGGGGAGTGATCATAATCTTACACTCTTGTGGAAAAATAGATCAATTTTTACCGGATTTAGTTGATGCGGGTTTAAATTGTATTCAATCGTTAGAGGCAACAGCGGGTGTGGACTTGCCCGGGCTTAAGGAATCATTAGGGGATAAGTTATGCTTCATGGGGGGGTTAGATTCTTCTGGTATTTTAACTTATGGTACTCCTAAGGATGTTGAAGAAAACGTAAGAAATACTATAAAAATTGCCGGTAAAGGCGGGGGTTACTTTGTAGGACCATCCCACGATATACTAAATATCCCTTGGGAGAATATTATGGCGATGCGAGCAGCGATCGAAAAGTATCGTAACTATCCCCTAAAATTTTAAAAGTAGCTTCAAAATCGTGGTGAATCTAATAGTGCCATTTTCTTGAAAAACTACTAAAGATCTCTTTAAGCAAATCCTTTTTATATTTGTTTTCTAATTCTATCTTTTTAGAAAGCATGAAGTTATCTAACATCTCCTTAGTGAAATTACTTTCACCTTGTCCGTTTAACCAGTTTAAAATGTCAAGTATTATTCCACCCTCCCCTCCGCCAGCGAATTTCGGTAAATATTGATTTGCGATGTATTCCGATCGATAAAAAGTCCGTACGTATAATCCTTTTGGATCCAAATTTTTGTAAAGGTGCGAAATATTTTCCGGAGCAGAATCAATAACTAAATTTTTCCCTGCGTTTTGAATTTTTTTATACAGTGGTATCCAATCTTCTGAACCCATTGGTGAATTTCCGGCTCCTGGAACCCATTGAATTCCTGTAATACTAGGCTCGCTTAAGAAGGAATCTAAATGTGGGAGTGCGTTAGGACCATCTAAATGATAAATTGCGTAATCCATATGCTCTGCTTGTATTACAAGATCAGGTAAAACGAATTTTTTAAACCATTCAGGATTCAGCATAGCGCTAAAATCACTTTGTAGAGCGTACCATCTTTTTTTACTCCATACACCTAACCAACAACTGCAACCATCACAAAATTGGGAGATTATCTTCTGTAAATCGTCGTAAACTTTTAATAGCTTCTCTAAAATTATTGTTCGGCATGTATCTATTATGTTAGGATTCCGTTTCATCGTAAGTATTATGTTGGTTGGTCCTAAAAACGATGAAAGTATGTCTAAAACACCACCAATATCGGTCACTGATATTAAATAGTTCTTTCTAGCTCTGTTTGCTGCATATTCCGTGATTCTGAGCAATCTTGAATACCACTCATTATTTTGATTTATTTTAACGCTTTCAAGATGGTCTACAATATCGTCTGGTTTTGTTGGAAGACTAAACCACATAGTTCCCGTTTTGAATTGGGGGGATACTCCAAATACTGCTGCCATTATACCCGGACCATAATTGGGAAAATAAAAAGGAAGTGATTCTCCTCCAAAATAAGTTTCCCCCGCTCGTTTTTCATATCCATCCAATGCATTATCAATGTCCTCATAATTTTTAGCTAAAGTCCAATCTTCACCTACGGTATCTAAAAATGCTCCAAGTTTTCCTCTTTTTTTTGGATAATAATAGCTTAAAACTGGACGATCAATGATTTCGCGATCCCACCACGCATTCATTCGCTCCTTGGCTTTATCAGAGTCCTCTTTATATCCCATAAAAATAATATTAAAGCAAGATAAATTAATCTTTTCTAAAATTAGGAAATAATTTATGATTCAATTTCTGATGAAGGATCATCAATTGCTTTTATCTTTTTGATCTTTATTATGTAATGAATGTAAATTGCGAGACCTGCGACAAAAATCCCTATCTCCATTGCTAGGGTTCCAAACCAGGTGCTATACACGCCAAGTCCTATCGTTAGGGAATCATTAAAGAGAAGTGGTAATCCGGCAGGCCATCCAATGAAATCCAAAACCCAATGGCTGAAAACAAGAAGTCCGATAATCATACTTACATATAGGTTTTGAGTATTTTGTGTTTTCTTTGAATTTAGGAGAGTTGTTATGAGTACGGTAATTAACATTGCACTAGCAGACCAAACCGCTGCCATAAAAAGCCCATGAGAAAGCCAAAACGCGAAAATAAATATATTGACCAAGATATCAAGAACCATGGTGCTTATTAATAAAGCCCACAATGGTATTTGGGGAAAAAATCGCTTGGTGGCTAATCCTATTCCAAAATGAGCTAAAAAAGGCATTGTAATGTGTATTGTGTAAATTATTAAATAAGCTTATCTAAACCTAATTTTAACTATTTTGCACTCAAATTATATAGGTTAGATTAATCCGAAATTTTTAAGAGAATTCTGGTACTATATTAGATAATTCGAGGAATTAAAATGACAAGCGATTTAACTAAAATTTACGATCATCGAACAATTGAAAAGGAATTATATGAGTGGTGGGAAAAAGAGGGTTTCTTTGCTCCTGAAAAGTCTAAAGAATTGGGAATTACCAATGAAAAATCTGAAAGATATTGTATTACGATTCCCTTACCTAATATAACAGGCCAACTCCATTCAGGTCATGCCCTTGTGCTCTCACTTGAGGATTTAATGACGCGCTATGAACGTATGCGGCAGAAAGAAACTCTTTATATTCCGGGTACCGATCATGCCGGAATTGCAACTCAAAATGTTGTTGTTAGGGAACTATTAAAACAAGGTATAAATCATAAGGATTTAGGGCGTGAAAAATTTGTGGAAAAAGTCTGGGAATGGAAACATAAATATCACGCCCGAATTACTGAACAGTCGAAAAGTATGGGTATTAGCTGCGATTGGAGCCGTGAATATTTCACGCTAGATCCAAGTTTATCACGAGCAGTCCGGGAAGCATTCTACAGATTATATCATAAAGGATTAATATATCGAGGAGAATATATGGTTAATTGGTGCCCAGGAAGGTGCGTTACCGCAATATCGGACTTAGAGACTGAGGCTATTGATGAACAAGGTCATCTATGGTATATCAAGTATCCAATTATTACTAAAGCCTGGAAAGGTCCCCAACATCCATGGGCAAGTGGTAAATGGGCACAAGGTGCCACAGATTTTATTGTTGTTGCTACCACAAGACCTGAGACGCTATTAGGTGATTCTGCTGTGGCTACAGTTAAATCCCATCCTAAATATGCCAAATTTATAGGTAAACAAGCAGTTATCCCAGCTGTCGGTCGTTCCGTCCCAATAATTGCCGATCAATTTGTGGATCCAGAATTTGGTACAGGAGCTTTAAAAATAACTCCTGCTCATGATCCTAATGATTTTGAAATTGGAAAAAAACACAATTTAGAATTCATCAATATTTTTAATGAGAACGCTCAGATTCTACCTGGGTTTGTTGAAGCTTATAGTGGTTTAGATCGATTTGAGTGTCGGAAAGCAATCCTAAAAGATCTTGAAACAGAAGGATTAATCACTGATATCGAACCTTATGTTCATGCTGAACCCCACTGTCAACGATGTCATGCGACCATAGAACCCCGAGTGTCTATTCAGTGGTTTGTGAAAACAAAGCCACTTGCTGAACCCGCAATGGAAAAAGTTCGGAATGGTGAAACTGTTATAATTCCTGAAAGAGAACGACGTCGGTTTTTCCAATGGATGGAAAATATACACGATTGGTGCATATCGCGCCAACTTTGGTGGGGACATAGAATTCCAGTGTGGTATTGTGATGAATGCTGTGAAGAAATTTGTCCTGAACCTGATGTAGAAACGGTTTCAACCTGTCCTAAATGTAAAGGCTCTAGTGTTCATCAAGATGAGGACGTGTTAGATACTTGGTTCTCAAGTGGTTTATGGCCTTATTCAACCTTAGGGTGGCCTAATACAGATCATCCTGATTATAAACGCTTCTATCCAACCGATACTAGGGAAACAGGTTATGATATTCTCTTTTTTTGGGTTGCAAGAGAACTGATGATGGGGATCGAACTAACTGGAAAAACTCCATACCATACCGTCTATCTACATGGTATGATCCGAGACGAAAAAGGACGAAAGATTAGCAAATCTATGGAAAATATAGATCAATATGATCCTCTAATAATTATAAAGGATTTTGGAGCAGACTCCCTCCGTTATGTAATGATATCAAATAGTGTTCCAGGATTAGACACTAATTATGATCCCAAAAATATTGATGTTGCTCATAAATACTGTAATAAAATTTGGCAAGCGTCTCGTTATGTTTTAACCAACATTACTTCAGATGAGATAGTTCCTAAAATCGACGAAATCGAATTGGATAAGCTAAAATTCCCCGATAAATGGATTCTCTCTCGATTAAACTCATTGATTAGAGATGTGCAATCCTACATGGATAACTACGATTACTTGCGGATGACAAGAGAAATAAAATCCTTTTTTTGGAGTGAATTTTGCGATTGGTACATTGAGATGAGCAAAATTTTTCTATACGATGAAAGTTATTCCGATAAACACGTTCAAAAAGCGATACTACTCCATGTATTAGAAACATTTTATAAATTAATGCATCCTGTTATGCCGTTCATCACTGAAAAATTATGGCAAACTCTTCCAGACAACCTTAAAACTACACCCACAATAATGTATGCTCCTTGGCCGATAGCACAAGAATCATTCATCGATCCAACCATAGAAGATAGTTTTCTCTTGATGGCGGATTTTGTCCGGGAGGTAAGACGGGTGAAACACGATTTTGGTATTCCATTAAAAACTCTTGTGCCATTACAAATCGAAACTGAAACTCATCGAGAATTGTTTGAATTGTGTAAGAACGAGTTAGTTAAAATAGCGTTTATTGACGAAGATAAATTCATAATAGATAAAAAAATCGTTCCACCTCCTAAATCAGCTCGCATTGTGCTTAGGGGAATACCTGCATTTGTTCCCTTGGCTGGAATGATCGATATTGAAAAGGAAAAAACAAGAATCAATACCTCGTTAGAAAAAGCCAAAAAAGAATCTATTAAAATCGAAAAAAAACTTCAGAGTCAATTTTCCGAGCGAGCTCCAAAAGAATTAGTTGATAAAGAACGACAAAATCTTGAAGAATTAAAGTTTAAAATTGAACAACTTGAAGATCAATTAAAGATACTCTAAATTCTCTAATAAAAGGGTTGATCCTTGATCTCTGGAATTTTTACTTGAGGGGCGTTTTTTCTTATATATTTGATAGATTTTATCGTATCATCTTTAGGTAATTCAAAGACGACAGGACCATTAAAATTCTTTTGATGGATAATATTTAGAAATTCCGGGGGAAAATTCTTTCCAGTTCCTAAAGCACTATGGTCAGAAAAAAGATTGTCGTCGTTGAAGTCTTGGAGATGAATTTCGGCTGTTATATCTAAATATTTTTCTGTGATTTCGAGCAGATCGTGATTTCCTGAAAACCCACCAAGAAAATGTGCGGTATCTATACATAGTTTTGTCTTCAATTTTT
>JAUWZR010000203.1 GCA_030615235.1 Promethearchaeota archaeon | reverse complement strand
TTTTCCACCCCCATAAGGAAGGTTAGCAGCTGCGTTTTTTAGAGTCATACCACGAGCTAAATTATGTATGTCAGCGGGAGTTATGTCTGGTAACATTCTAATACCCCCCATAGATGGTCTTCCCATAGAAAGGTTATCGACAACTAAATACCCCCCAATTTCTAATTGTGAGTTCTCATCCCACATACAGGCTACAAGTTGGGGTCCAAGTCTATCGCTCACAATTCCCAACCTTGATAAAAGATGCTCGTCAACATTGGTAAATTCTAGATAACATTTCCCGTTATCTTTTTTAAGTCTATTTTTTAGAGTAGCTTCCGGAAGGTGCTCGCGAAGATAAACATCCATCTTTTTTGGAATCATGATTTTCTCATCTTATTGTGAAAGTAAATCCATTTTCTTGATAATTCGTTAAGACATATAATAAGGTATATTTAATTTAGGTTTCATTTATTTATATGGATGATCACTCAAAGAATATTACATGAGATTTTCGGATAATAGACATTAATTTGAAGGATAAATCCTCTTCTTTTGTTTATAATTTAATTAGGTAGAATAATTATTTAAATCAAAATTGGATTGAAAAGGTAGGATAAAAATGGTTACAATCATAGCAACAGTTGAAGTTAAAGAAGGAAAAATAGAAGAAGCGAAAGAATTTTTGAAAGAAATGGTTGCACAAATAAAAGCTTCTGAACCGGGAACTTTAGAATATATTCCTCACACCGTGAAAGGATGTGATTTTAAAAACAAAATAACTTTCTACGAAAAATATAAAGATGGGGAAGCAATGAAAACACACATGGCTAACTTAGGAAAATCTTCTGCAAAACTAACTCCTTTATTAGTACCCGGGATGGATTTAAAGACATGCTTTGAGATTGTTTAAGCCCAGAAAATCTCTCCGTTTTTTTTTTCGTTTATTACTCATCTTGAATAAATGGTTTACCAAAATTTAGGCAAATTTCTGCTTTAGCTAACTCTCTTCCCACATAGTTTATATGATGCAAGTTTGTGGTTAAATTTAATTCAAGTATTTTTTTGCTAAGTGCTTCAGCGTTATTCCCTCTTAAGGTATTGAGAAGATTATTATTATTTGAAAAAAATAGCACGTAGATTTCTTTAGTGTAGTTGTTGACATAAAACTTAAAATAACCATTTTTATCGGGTTTATAGCCAAGAGCAGATTCTTTCACAGGAATTGCATTAGAAATATCTATTTCAGGAAGAACTTGACTAGTTTTACCTTTAGCTTTAAAAACATTAATCCCTTGATTTATTGGAGGAGTCCTTTTATATTTTGAAATATAATTAAGTTTCACGCTTTCTTTAAGTTCTTTTACTCCTTCCATTAGTTTAGTGCTGTGTTCAACGGTAAACAGAATTCCCATATCCAATTCTACTGCAATACTTGCTAATAAACCATTAACACCCACTGAATCAATATCCATAAGTTCTACTACGTTAGATATACCAAAAAAGAGAGGTAATTCCAAATTTTTGTTTAATTTTTTTAATACTTGCTTTTTATAGAGAAAATAGGATTCCAGAGAATTACAAATCCCTGGAGTAATAGGAGTTTCTAATAGGGGATCAGCAATTAACTTTTTAAAACCGTTTTGTTTTAATTCTTGAGTTAGGTTAAATAAATTCTTAACCCGTATTTCAGGTTCTTTTGGAAAATAGGATGCCTTGATGTTTGTGGGTAATATCACAATAGGGACATCTCGAGGGAGATTTAAGAAATCTTTGTAATTTCCAAGGTCCAAACTTAAGATCAAATCAACACTTTCGTCTATTGCCGCAAATATTTCGCTTTTTTCCATCGAATCAATGCTAATTAAGATATCAAAATTCTTTCGTATAAGCTGAACTATTTCTTTTATCCTTTCTGGATATGGTTTGTTTGCAACGCATCCTATATCAATAACATCAGCACCAGATTCTATGTAATGTTTTACTTTTCTAAGTATTGCTTGATTATTCTTTTCTGGACAATTTACTATTTCGGCAATAATTGGAGGCGGAAGATTATTTCCTATGATTAGATCAGATGTTTGTTCGTTGATGAAAAAGGTGTGAGTTCCTAGATTGTCTTTAGCAATTTCAATTTTTTCCTTAACAATTTCTTTGTAATCTTGCTCACCAGAAAACTCCAATACCTTATTTGCTGCTTTTTTATTGGATAATATAACAGAATCTATTTGTTTTAAAATTGAAGGAAGATCAGAAGCGAACTCAGGTCCTTTTTTTATTTCAATTGAATTTTCTTCTTCTAATCTAGTAGTATCCCACTGGATGAATCCTGGAAGTAGGATTAAATCATATTCGCTAGGAGTAATCTTCTTTAATATGTCTTCAACTAATTTTTCGGACAAAAAAGCAGAAATGGTTATAGGCGCTTTATAAACCTCTATTTTTTGGTTTTTAATAGGTGCTATGATTTCCTTAATTATTGGATAACTGCTTTGACCAGTAATAATTAAAATATTTTTAATTTAAATCACTCAATAATTTGTTTTTATCAAAAGGAATATATATATCGTCTAAAACTGAACCCTTAGCTTCTTTAATTTTCAGATTATTTACTACGAAGGCAAATTCTCCTCCAAGGAGACCATTAGCAATAAAAGCTGCCCCTTGAGCTGCGCGTTTTGAAATGCTACCATAGGTTCGCATCAATTTAACGGTAAAGATACCTTCTAATCTGTTAGTAATTTCGTCTTTAATAATATGATTCTCTGCACCTCTTCCAGCTAATAGTATCTCAGTTATTTGATCCTTATTCGAAAAAGATGATGATATAGCGTAAATTGCCTTGATTAAATCCGAAATGTAAGCGTGAAAAGCCAACATTGTTTGATGGTCATCTTTAACTAATTTAGTAAATTGGTTTAAGCTTAAATCTCTATGGCCTGATATTGAGGACAATCCTCCTCCGTATATAATATTTTTCTTAATGTTTTTAATTAAATAGGCTAATTCTCCATCGAGGCTTCCACAAGCTCTAAAACCCATAATGTTAGAACCCCCAATCCCATCAATCACTTGCCCGTTTTCTATTGCTAACACTGCTGTGAATCCAAATCCAAGTTCAACCATAATAAAATTAGTTTTAGTAGGTTGTATTTTTAAACGTTCCATTTGATCTCTAATTCCCGTAACGACAGTACAAAGTTTATCTGCCGTTCCCATATCGATTTTATTTATTTTACGATATCGAGGGATTGTAGGAAGAAGTTTAACTCCTGGAACAATGATTCCAGGAAGATTTTCTGCTTTTATCAAGCGAAGAACTTCCCCTAATCCAACTAATTGTTCCCTCTCCTTCTTGTCAAATTTTAAAAGTGTTAAAAAAATATCTTTTTCGGTAATATCCTTAACATTTTTTAGTGGTAATCCAAAACCGCTTGGTGCTACGATTAAATCAAGATTTTTTATTGATTTTATGATCGAAATCGCTTTAAAAGGTTCTTCTATCACTTCTTTTGTAGAAATTGAAATATCTAGGATAACCTGCTTACTTTTTAAAGCGAAAAAATCCCAAGTTAAAGAGCCAGGGTCGATTCCTAATACCTTATTCAATGAATATCAAGTTCTTGTTGTTTTGCTTATAATTAAAGTTCAACAATTCTTTTTATTTTTATTAATTTTTAATGCTTCTTGTTCGAGGTATAAATATGATTAAATTTTTATAAAATATTAAAGAGCTTGGATATATTCTTACTTATAATGTCATCCAATTTTCAAGTAGACCTTACATCTATAGGTCTGAAAATAAATTATTTATATGAAGTTTTAGCTACAACCTATTCTATAAAGAATAATAAATTGGTTCCAAACACTGCCGCTATGGGTATAAGATTGTTAGAAAATAATACAATAAAAATTTGGCCCTTCCCAAATACAACTACATATAAAAATCTCGATAGCACGAAATTAATTATTTTAAATTTTGTCGATGACATCTTTCTTTATGTGATAGCATCTTTAAAAGGTAATTATATTTCTAGCAGTATCGAGACATTATCGGAGCAATATTATAATTATTTTCCATTTGATGTGAAAAATGAACATAAAGCAATTTTTAAAGGAATTACAATAGATAATTTTGTTCATTTACCATATTTAAGTCAAGCGTGGGCTATTATCTCATGCGTAGCAACGAATAAAAATCAAACTGTAAAGAAAGATAGTTTAGGACAGGTGGAGTTAGTTGAAATAAGTTTATCTGTAATTTTTTGTGAAAAATTTAAAGAATCTTTTAAACTATATAATAGAGCAGAAAATCTAACTTTGGAAACTATCATTTTAGCAACAAAATTATATGTCGCCAAAGAAAAAAAAGATAAAACCTTATACAATAAGATTAAGCATAAAATTGAAGAAAATATCAATGAAGTACTAAGATTTGGAAAAAATATAAGCGCTTTGAAGGCAATTGAATATGTTAAGGACTATGTTAGTATTTTATAGATTTAGACTTTTTTTGATATTTTCTCAATAAACATCAATGGGTATTTGAGTTCTTTAATCCATTCTACTTTTGCTATAATTTCTACAGATTTGAACTCTAGAACAATTTTAGCTT
>JAUWZR010000248.1 GCA_030615235.1 Promethearchaeota archaeon | reverse complement strand
TACAACGCCTGCGCTGGAGGTACACTAGCCCTCCTCAATGCTATTGCGTTAATCGAAAAAGACATAATAAAGAAAGCGCTTGTCATAAGCGCAGACATATCCTCCTATCACCTGGGTTCTCCAAGCGAGGCAACTCAAGGCTCAGGAGCAGTTGCTTTAGTAATTTCAAGGAACCCTAGGGTTGCGTCTTTCAGTGAGAAGTTCGGCAAAGTTTCGGGAAATGTTGATGATTTTTTCCGCGCAGCTAACGAAAAACATGCTAAGGCCTTTGGTCACTATTCAGTAAAAACATATCTTGATTTCCAATTAAAAGCTTATGACGATTTGATAGATAATATTGGCGACTTCCACGCAGATTATTATACATTTCACGCCCCTTTCTCAAAGTTACCAATTAAAATTATGCAACAGATTATTCAGAAACGTTGGGTAAAACACATCCTTGACCTTCCCAAATTAAATACAAACAGTATAAAATCTTCTATACTTAAGAAGCTCGATGCTTTTATGCACGACATTACAGTGTTACCTGAGTGGTTGTATTTGAAGTTAAAAGGGAGAGGATATACCTCGGAAACATTAGAAAACATCTCGTATAAACTCATAGGTAATTTCACAGAGAAGGTGCTTCCCCAATTAAGAGTCCCTTCCCACTTTGGTAATATGTATAATGCTTCAGTTTGGGCTCAGATTATTTTTATACTTGAAAATTACGCTCGAGTAAACGACACAATTTACTTTGGATCTTATGGTTCTGGTGCTACTTGCATTTCTGGTTTGTTAAAAGTTAAGAACAAATTTAAAACTGTTGTAGAGAAAAGCCCTCAAATTAGCGATTTTATCAAGAATAAAGAGTTAAAAACCATCCAAGAGTACGAGCAGATAAAATCGGGCGAATTTGTTCCGAAAACAGTTTTAGGAAAAATTGTCGAACACGAAATGAATAATAAAAGAGGGTTCACTCTTCGATTTTGCGACGAGGGATGCATTCTTCCTAACATAGAAGGTTTAAATCACTGTCCGAAAGGTCATTCTGGGTTCCATGAAAAATTCTTTCCTCTATATGCGGTGTTAAAGTCAGAACCAATAGCAAATCCTAACGAAAACAATCTTAACTACCTTTACAACGGTTTAGTAAGGATTGCGGGAGATGTAAAACGAGGTTCTTGCTTAGAATACGAGATCAGGCGTCTTGTAAATGAAGATGAAACAAACTTCAACGCTATCGGGTTGTTAAATTGGAGTCCTATGTATTATCCCGTTCAGAACATTTATTAATTTATATCTAATAGTCATCGTTGCTAATTGTGTTTTTTCTTTCAATAGTTTTCCTATAAAAGCTAGTGCAATTATTAATAAGCAATCACATTTAACTTAAAATATTACGATTAAAAGAAGCAATAGATACAATTATAATTACGAAAGGAGTGAATAATGGGTTGACTGATTTTAGTTCAGATATTTCAGGTTTCTATAAATTGTCCTTAGAGGAGAGGCAGCGCCAATTAGTTAAGCTGCTAAATTTAAATCAAGAAGAATTTAAATTAATGAGAACATTAGGATATTTTTCGCCATCTCAAATTGATCGCTTCATAGAAAATGTGGTTGGAAGTTATCAACTCCCATTGGGTATCGCTTTTAATTTTAAGATAAATAATAAAGACTATATTATTCCTATGGTTATTGAGGAACCCTCAGTTGTAGCCGCTGCATCAAAAATTGCTAAGATTGCGAGAGAAAACGGAGGTTTTGTGTCAGATGAGGTAAAATCCATTATGATCTCTCAAATTCAGCTAACTAATGTACAAGATATTGATATCGCAAAAGAAAATATAGCGAAAAATAAAGAAAAGATTTTGAGCATCGCTAACAGGCAAGATCCTTTACTTAATCAATTAGGAGGGGGTGCGAAAGATCTTGAAATTAGAGAAATAGAAACGAGGAAAGGGAAAATGCTAATACTTCATCTCCTTGTTGATGTGCGGGATGCTATGGGTGCTAATATAGTAAATACCATGGCTGAAGCCGTCACCCCTTATATTGAGGATATATGTAACGCGAAGATCTATTTACGGATTGTATCCAATTTAACAACGCATCGAATTGCAAAAGCTAGAGCCGTGTTTGATAAAAACCTCTTAGGCGGAGAGGAAGTCGTAGAAGGTATTTTAAATGCTTACGAATTTGCAGTAGCAGACCCCTATAGAGCAACGACGCATAATAAAGGGATAATGAATGGAATTGTTGCTTTGACTTTAGCAACGGGAAATGATACCAGAGCTATCGAAGCAGGAGCTCACGCGTATGCGTCTTTAGGTGGTAATTATAAACCCTTAACGAAATTTGATTTGGATTCTGAGGGGAATTTAGTAGGAGAAATAGAAATTCCTCTTGCTCTTGGGATAATTGGGGGGATTACAAAAACTCATCCTATGGCGCGTCTAGCATTGAAAATCTTAAAGGTTGAAAGTGCGGGAGAACTTGCTCAAGTGGCTGCTGCGCTTGGACTTGCTCAGAACGTAGGTGCTCTAAGAGCTTTAGCCTCAGAAGGCATCCAAAAAGGTCATATGTCGTTACATTCTAAAAATATCGCGAAACTAGCGGGTGCTTCAGAGGAAATTATTGAAGAAGTAGCAAAAAGGATGGTAAAAGATAAAAAAATAAGGGTAGATTATGCGAAAGAAATTATTGAGTTAATTTCTAAAAGTAAAAACCTTTAGTTTAATAAAAATTGTATCACAAATAGTTCTAATAAAACTTAATTAATAGTAAACTATCACGCTAAATAAAAATAAGAGATGTGAAGTATGGGTTTAAGAGATTATTTGGAAGGTTTAGATGAGAAAGGGCTACTAAAGAAGGTAGATGTTGAAGTTTCGAAAAAACTAGAGATTTCTGGTATACTGAAAGAAATGGAACCTACACCCGTAATGTTTAATAATGTTAAAGAATCAGACTTTAGGGTAGTTGGTAATGTTTTCTGTACAAAAGATGTAATTGCTTCATATTTTGGTGTGACTCCAGCGGATTTGATACCAATGCTTTCAAAAGCAATTGACAAGAGTTCAGAACCAGAAATTGTTATAAAGGCTCCATGTCAAGAAGTAGTAGAATCCAATGTAGATTTAGACAAAATTCCCATTTTATTTCATTGTGAAAAGGATGGGGGGAATTATATTAGCTCTGCTGTTGTTGTTACGAGAGATTCTGATTATGGGCAAAATTTAGATTTTCATCGAGCAATGCAATATTCAAAAGATAAATTTGCTACTCGAGTTGTAAAAGGACGTCATTTTTATAAATTTTTGGAGAAGAATGGGGAAGTAGAAGTAGCCTTTTGCATAGGGAACACACCTAACATTCTAATTGCTGGAGCAACTTCTGTAGATATTGGAGTTGACGAGCTACATATTGCTAATGCCCTAGAACCTATCAAGATTGTAAAGGCAAACTCAGTAGATCTAATGATACCTGCAGAAGCTGAATTTGTACTGGAAGGAAGAGTTTATTTTGAGGAAAGACATGAAGAAGGTCCTTTTGTTGATCTTACTGAGAC
>JAUWZR010000037.1 GCA_030615235.1 Promethearchaeota archaeon | reverse complement strand
TAAAATTGGCACATATCTAGTAGCATTAGCTGCAATGGATAATAAAATTCCTTTCTATGTTGCTGCTCCAACTTCTACTCTCTCACTTCAAGAAACAATTAAAGATGTTACAATTGAACAAAGAGACAGTAACGAAGTATGCAAAGTATTAGGAAAAGTACAAATCGTTCCTGAAGGTGTTGAGTGTTTAAATTATGCGTTTGATATAACGCCTTTTAAATTAGTGACTGGTGTAATTACAGAAGACGGCGTTTTCTCACCAGAAGAATTATTAATAAATTATAAAGGCTAAAAAAATTAGAATAAAATAAATGATGTAACTCGGAATGATGTAGAAATGAAGATTAATGAAAAACAAAAGGATACCCTTTTCAAAATTTTTATCATTGGAGAGATACAACTCTTATGTTTTATTCTCCGTTTGGTGATTTCTGCGATTTCAGGCGTTTTTAACTGGACAGTTGAACAGTTAACATCATCTTTAGCAGGTCTTTTCGTTCAAATTCTTGATCTCGTTCTTGCTATTAATGGAATAATATTCTTTATATACCTCATAATGTTGCTAATTCTTTTCATAAAAAACTAATCAAATGCAGTTAAATCTCTTAATTCCTCTAAGTTTTTTGTTTTTGAAATTTGCGTTCTTAAACTAATTGCGTCTTGAATATTTTTTGTAAACCATATTGCATTTCTTCTCAATTCCATAAGTTTAAATTTCTCATGGGAAAAGGGCATATCGATTGTATTATCTAAATACTCATCAACGCATTCCTCGTACAACTTGAGGTTTTTTCTCACTTTAGAGAAACTATTTTCGTGTTTAGGCTCTATTCCCTTTGAAAAATATTGATTAATTTGTTGAAAGATTTCTGGATTTCTCATTGATGCTCTTCCAATCATAAGGGCATCAACATTAGTAAATTCTAAGAATTTTTCCGCTGTTAACCCGTCATAAATATTTCCATTTCCAACCACAGGAATCTTGACTAATGATTTTATTTTCTTTATAGTATTTAGGTCAAGAGTTGAGTCGTAGTATCGGTCTTTTACTGTTCTTCCATGAATTGTTAGGAAATCAATACCTGAACGATTCACAATATCAGCTATGGTTTCGATATTATTTGTATTATTAAAGCCGGTTCTCATCTTAAGCGAAACAGGTCTTGAAGAATACTTTACCGAAGTTTTGAGTAAAGTTTCCAATTCACCGAGATTCTTAAGGAGATACCCCCCTTCCTTAGCTTTTATCGCTCTTCTGGAAGGACAACCAGCATTGATATCCAAGACATCAAATTGATAGCTTTCCAGAAAGTCGATGGAACTTTTTAAAGCGTCTAAATCTGAACCAATTAATTGTACACTTACTGGTCTTTCTTCCTCGATTTTCTGCAAATATCTCAAGACACTTCTGGAATGAGTTTCAATCCTTTTGGTATAGAGCATTGGAACGCACACTAACCCAATATTGCCGAATTTCCTACAAAATCGCCTAAATGGCGCTGTAGATACTTGTAACATGGGGGCTAAAATTAATTTATTTTCTAAAAAGAGCGTTCCTAATTTCATTTTATTTGTAAAGCATTATTCTTTTATCTTTTACGTTCTATAAACAAGAATTTTTTAAAAAACTTCAATTTATCTAATTTAGAAAGAAAAATTATACTATATATAACTAAATAACTATATCACATTATTGAACAATTGCTTAAAATGTCAATTAACTTAAAGGAATACGTTTTCAAGTTAAAACCAACTGAAATTACATATCTGGATAAAGATCCATTAAAATTAAATAAAGATTTTATTTTTTTTCATAATAAAATAAAATTTAGGAAGGAAATTACTCAATTACAAAATATATTTAAAGATTATACAAAAATCGCACTTCAAGCTTCTGGAATACGAGATTCATATTTAAAGGAAGAGTTTTCAAAGCCTTTTTATATCGTTGTTTTTACTACTCACGAGGTTGTTAGAAAAGCTAATGAAATTATTGAACCTTATAGTCATCTCGAATTAAAGACAGGATGTTATTTTCTAGAATCGACATCCGAGTATATACTTTTACTTGCAAAAGATTTAAGCGGAATAAAATCAGGAGTAATTACGATGGAAGATATCTTTTATCAAACTTTTGAAGATTATTTCGCTCAGAAAAATACTGATGACTATGTAAAAATTAGATCTTTTAAACTTTTAAATTGTATTAAATAATCTACTCACTAATTTTAAGGAAGTAAATAAAAAAATTAATTATTTTACAAATTGCCACGGTTTTTGTTTTCTGAGGTTATACGCTTTTTTAGCGTATTCTTTCATCATCCGATTAGTGTTGAAAAAAGCTGCTAAAGCTATAGCATTCTTACTTC
Organism: Promethearchaeota archaeon; assembly: GCA_030615235.1. Taxonomy (GTDB): domain Archaea; phylum Asgardarchaeota; class Lokiarchaeia; order Sigyniarchaeales; family SOKP01; genus SOKP01. The sequence continues at coordinate 12,041 of JAUWZR010000037.1, read as the reverse complement.
TAAACAACCATTCTTCGTGGTTTAAATAAGTTGGTATAATTTCATTTTCGAGAATCTCATAAATTGCCTTCGAATCAATATCCCAATCATTAGAAACTCCAGAATCACTCGGATTTGAGTCATTAGGACCAATTGCCCAACCTGCCATAGGATTCTTACGGTATCCTTCTAACCACCAACCATCTTGAACGCTAAAGTTTAAAACACCATTTAGTGCTGCTTTCATACCACTGGTACCACTTGCTTCTCGATATCTCTCAGGAGTATTGAGCCAAATGTCACATCCAGATACTAGCATATGAGATAAATCCATATTATAATTTTCCATCATCACGACCTTCACTCCATAATTATCATAGAGATATTCACCAGCCTTATAGATTTCCTTAATATAATCCTTTCCCATTGTGTCCTTGGGGTGTGCTTTTCCGGCAAATATGAATTGAATTTTGTCTTTACAGATACTTCCAAGTTTGTCAATATCCTTAAATATTAAAGTAGCTCTTTTATAGGTAGCGAATCGTCGAGCAAATCCTATAGTAATACGTTCCTCGTCTAAAAGATTCCAACTGTGTCCCTTTTGATAACTAATTAAATTGAATTTATTCTCGATATGTGCGTCAAATATGTCTAAGTCATCAAGTTCGATTGCATTTTGAAGAATAGAAGGATTTGCTTTCCAATTAGGCCATTTTTTATTAAAGATTTGACGAAATGGTCGACTAACCCAAAATCCTAAATGAATCCCGTTTGTAATTGAATCGACTTCATACTGAGGAAACATTTTCCTGGAAATATCACCGTGTTTTTTTGCAACTCCATTTCTATATCGCGAAAGTCCCATCCCTAGATATGTCATGTTAAATTGGCCATTATCTTCAGCAATTTTGCTTATTTCCGAAGGCATCCTATTTTCAAAAACTTTATTAACCAAATCTTGATCAAATCTATCATGTCCTGCTGGTACAGGAGTGTGAGTGGTGAATACAACCTTATCCCTTACTTTGTCAAGATCCCCGTTTAACATATTATATAGTTCCACAATAGAAAAAGATCCATGTCCTTCGTTTAGATGGTAGGTTTCAATGTTGTTGTATCCTTGAGAATTTAAAAGTTTCACGCCCCCAATTCCGAGTATCATTTCTTGTACAATTCTATTCCAACGAGATGTGGAATCGTATAAGGAACCCGTCATTTGTTTCATCCAATCTTCGTTGCCTTTAATATCTGTAGTTAATAAGTAAATCGGAAGTATATGACCTGATTGACCTATTACTCGGTAGAGCCAAGCAGATACTAAAACTTCTTTATCTTCAATTTTTATCTTTATAGGTTTATCAACTTTCGAGAACTCATAGAAGAAATTCCACGAAATCTCTTTTTCCTTCTGTTCGCCGAGTTCATTGAAAAACTGATAAAAATAACCAGAACTATAACACAAACATATTCCTACCATCGGAAGTTCTAAATCTGCTGCAGATCTAACTGTATCACCAGATAATACTCCCAATCCGCCACTGTAAGTTGGAATGTTTGAATCTACAGCGATCTCCATAGAAATATATGCAACCTGAGTGCTATTTTTCATCTCTTTGTCAATTTCCATAATTAACCATTTCTCTTCTGGGTTTTAAATTTGATTTACGATTTCTCTTATTTAATACTATCTATATTATTTTTAAAATTCTTATTTTTAAATCTTATGTTAAAAAGATTAATATATAAGTTTTAGTTTAATATGAATTAATTTAGGCTTAAAGCCAGGGATTGTCGTGAAAATAATAGAAAGACTTTAAATTATAGCTATTTTTCGTCAAGTTTTACCGTTGGACTTTCAAGATTGACTTTCTTTAAAATTCCGTGAGTGTCCAATCCTTTAAGATTTAACGTATCTAATTTTTTCATAAAATCTTTATTTTCAAAATTAGGAATTCTATTAATGAGATTTGGCACAGGTAAAGGATTAATTAGATTTGGACTTAATAATGTATTCTTTTTGGTGAGGTATTCTTCACTTTGTTTTTTGTTTTCAATATGATTTTGAAAGAATGGATTTTCTGGTCTTAAGTTTTCGATTTTAACAGATTTTTTAGCTATTGGAGTATTAGGAATAGTCGCTTTCGATATTCGGCAAATAGGGCAGTTATTATTATCCAAACCGTGTATACATGACATATTATATCACTATTTTTAATTTGACTACTGAATTGATTAAATTAATTTTATCTTATATTTTTTTTTATAATATATAATAAAGCATGAAAAATTTTACGGGGATAGTAATGACCGATAATTTTCTTAAAGAAATTAAATCTCAACCTCAAGCGTTAGAAGAAACCTTAAAATATATCGTAGGTGAGGGTAAACCTCAATTTTTAAAAATTAGAGATTTTATAAAAAAAGGAGGGATAACTAAATTAATTTTTACAGGAATGGGTTCAAGTTACATCAGTTCATACCTGCCTTATTATATCTTAAACCAATACGGAATTGCTGTTGAAATGCGAGAGGCAGGAGAATTCTTGTTTAATACTTTTCCACGAGTTAAGCAAACTTGCTTTAAAGATACTGGAATCATAATAATATCTCAGTCTGGTGAATCTGAAGAAATTCGGGAGCTCCTAAGGGATATTAATGCTATACCTATGGACAGCAAACCATTAACGATTGGTATCACTAATAATCCGGACAGTTATCTTGCTTATATGACCGAATTGCAAATTTTTATGAATTTTGACGAAGAAGTTTCAGTTACTTCGAAGAGTTATGTGTGTACTCTACTAATGCTTTACATAATGGCTAAAACAATTATAGGGGAATTTTTTACATCCGAAGAAGAAAAACAAGGAGTAGAAGAGGTTTTAAGGGAAATTCGGGAGTTATTGCAGAACCAAAAACAAATTAACAAAATATGGAAAGATCTTGTTCCTACTTTTGGAGAAAAGATTGATTTTTTAGAATTTCTGTCGAGAGGTTCTTCACTTACTACGGCTCACCAGGCTGCTTTAAATTTTAAGGAAATAGTTAAATCTTATTCGGAAGCAAATTCTATATCGGCTTTTAGGCATGGGAGTATAGAATGCTTAAACGAGAATACGATTATCGTAATTCTTTCTTCTGACAAAGACAATTTCGCTTTGAATGTTCAGTTTATTGAAAATCTAGTAAAAAAATGGGCATTTGGGAAATTACTACACATCACCAATCAAGAGTTTGATGAGGGAGTAAAAAAATTACACGATAACTCAAAGATTTTTACTTACACGCATGGAATAACGGATCCACATCTCGCACCTATTATGGAAATCATTGTTTTACAATTATTGTTTTACAAGATTGCAGAAAAAAAGGGAATTGAGCCAGGTGTATTTTTATATTCACAGAAAATAACTAACGATATTTAGCAATATTAAGGTACTAAGAAAATTACTGATTATTTAATTTAAAATTTAATTCAATTGTTGGGAAAGATGGAATCTACTGCTACGGTACAAACTTTTAAAAGCTATATATTTTTTTGGTCAGGTCAATTATTTTCGTTGTTAGGGTCATCTATAGTTCAAATTGTACTAATTTATTGGATTTATTATGAAACTAAAAGTTTGACAATGGTATCACTAGCCACTTTTTTCTCTTTTCTACCAATATTTATTCTTGGACCTCTCGCTGGCGTATTTGCCGATAGATGGAATCGAAAAGTTTTAATCGGGCTTTCTGATTTTTGTCAAGCACTTACTACCTTAAGTTTAATTTTTTTATTTTTCTTTAATATTCGGCAAGTATGGTTAATAATTTTTATTAATAGTATTAGAGGGGTATTTCAGGCATTTCACTGGCCTGTTGTAAATGCAATAATACCGTTAATGATACCAAAGAAAAATTTAAGCAGAATGAATGGTATTAACTATTTTTTTACCGGTTTAGTTAATACGATGGGTCCAATTATTGCTGGCATTTTGTTATTATTATTTCCAATTGATCAAATATTATGGGTTGATGTTCTTACTTTTTTGATTGCTATAACCCCTCTATTATTAGTAAAAATACCCCCTCTACTAAAGAAATTTCTTCCTAAGCATAAAAGCTCATATTTTAGAGAATTCAAAGTAGGGTTTAAAGCTATAAAAATTGTTCCGGGGCTCCTAACCTTACTCTTCGTAGCAACCATTTTAAATTTTTTAGGAAACCCTTTTAGCACATTAATGATACCTTATATAAGTGGGACTCATTCTGGGACTGTGGAAAATCTAGCTATTGTTCTAGCATCAATTCAAGCTGGGATGTTTGTTGGAGCAATAATTGTAGTTATTAAAAAAGTTTGGAATAAAAAACCCTTAATTATTTTTACTGGAATTTTAATAGGCGAGGTCGGACATTTAATATTAGCCTTGGCACCTCCGCATAATTTTCTCATGATTAGTATTGGTGGATTTATGTTTGCATTTATTGTTCCCTTTGTTAACACCATGTTTTTAACGATTCTACAAACCGTTATACCCCCAGATAAACAAGGACGAGTCATGTCTAATGTGATTACTATAGTTACATTAGTCTCTCCAATAGCAATGCTAATATCTGGACCTTTAGCAGAACTAATTGGTATTACGACCCTTTTTATTTTAAGTGCTGGGTTAAATTTTATTTTTATAATATTTGTTTGGATTTTTTCAAATGTTAGAAATAATGATTACGATAAAGTTTATGAATTGGACGAAAGTAATATCTATTAAAATAGTTTTTAATTATTGTATAGAATCTCATTAAAACATAAGAGAATATAAAAATGACAAAAGCAATAATACTATCGGGTGGCTGGGGTACAAGGCTAAGACCCCTAACGTGTACAATACCCAAAACATTAATTCCCATTGTTAATAAACCCGTTATAGAACGGCAGATACTGTTATTAAAAGCGGCTGGAGTAAAAGAAATAGTTTTAGCCGTAAGCGTGATGGATGATGTTATTAAAAATTATTTTAAAGAGGGTGAGAAATTAGGAATAAAAATCCATTATACGGGCGAAAAACACCCAAAAGGCACTGCCGGAGCTATGAAATTAGCAGAGAATTATCTAAAAGACGATAACTTTTTCATGTTAAACGGTGATGTGATTTTAAATTACGATATGGGAGAAATGCTTAAGTTTCACGAAAAAAATAAAGGTATCGGCACAATTGCAGGAAAAACAGTAGAAGATCCTTCTAGATATGGTGTTTTGATTGTAAATAGTGAAACACACCAATTATTAAAATTTCTTGAAAAGGACGAATATTCGCCCCCAAACGGCAAAATAGGTCCTATGCCTATTAACGCCGGTGTATATATATTAGAACCCGAAATATTTTCATTCATAGAACCAAATAAAAAAGTTTCGATTGAAAGACAAGTATTTCCCAGAGTTGCAGATGAAAAGAAGCTTTTTTATTATCCTATTACCGGTATATGGAATGATGTGGGTAAACCATACGATTTACTACAAGGAAATATTCTCTTAATGAATGATTTAATAAATGAACTGGATGGGACTGTAAAAAATTTAATAGATTATTCTGCGAACATCCACCCCAGTACAGAAATTTATCCACCATGTACTATTGGTGAAAATGTAGTAATTCATAGCAATTGTAAAATCGGTCCGAATGTAGTTATTGGCGACAATGTATTACTTGAAAACAATACAGAACTTTCAAATTGTTTACTCTATAACGAAGTTTACATCTCAAATCATGTCAAAATCGAGAAGGCAATTGTTGCTGATAATTGTAATATTCAAGAAAATGTAATATTAAAGGGCAATAATGAAAATTTAATAATCTTGGCTTCATATGTAGAGGTTTTGAAAAACCTCAAATTAATCGCCCATAAATCATTTTCCTTGACTGTTTGTCATCACGAAGTAGTAAAAGAAAGTATGACGTAAAAATGAGCGATCAACTAACACCTGAGAAAATCTATTCCAGAATACTCAACAAAGAAATAGAAAAGAAGGACGCCATAAAGCTATTCGAATCATTAATAAACAATAGCAATAATGAGGATACCAGGCATACAGCGTTAGGATTTATCGGTAAAATTGCTCTTGATGATAAAAAGACTTTCGAAGTTATTGAAAGTTGCTTAATTTCTGACGAATCACCACTAGTTAGATTTGAAGCTGCTAAAATTTTAATCCAGACTTTCCCAAAAAGGGAAATTGAGTCTTTATTATGGGTAATTCAAAATGAAAAGTCGATATATTTCTTTAAAAAATTGATTGATTTATTAGAAACTTACGACACCTCTCGATTTAAAGAAATACGAGAGAAGACTCTAAAGAAAATAGAATATCATTATAATTTAAACTCGGACGATTCAAAGTTTGTTCTCGATATCGATTATTTGGATTATGTGAAGTTTAAAACCGAACTTTATAACTTTTTAGATAAATTTGAATTATCTGATGCAGATAAACAAACTCTGCTTAAAGAAAATACTGAAATCGGAAATAAAGGCTTGGGTAGAGTTAAGAAAGCTGAGGGAGGTTTCATAATAAGTTTAATTCTCTCGGATATTAATGAAATTCCTTCGTCGATATGTAATTTAAGAAATTTGCAGGAATTGGAAATCTCCTATTGTAAAATAGAAAAATATCCTGAAAAATGTCCAAAACTCTTGTCGCTAAAACGGATTAAATTCCAAAATAATACTATAGATAAAGTTCCTAGTTGGATTCGATACAAAAGTTAAAAAACCTTAAACTTTTCTATTTACAGAATAATTAAAAAGAAAACTCATAAAATCTTATGGAGCGTGTAACATGGAAGATTTGAAGGAAAAAGGATTAAAAATATATGACGCAATTTTTCAAGGAGAAAAATCTGTCGAAATTGACGAGATTCAATACCCTATAAAGAAATTTTCAAGCGGAATTAAATATGCTGATTTATTTGGGTATCGATTTATCGAACAAAATTACAGAAAAAAATCAGAATGGGGGAAAAAAGCTCGAGAAGGACACAAAATCATGTGGATAATTAAAGGAAGAAGATACATTTACCAAATAATCGATGGAGAATATGCCGAATTAAAGAAAAAATCAGCATAATCACCAATTTATACACTCATTAATTTATCGGTTATTAGTTCTAAATAAGACCTCCTAACTGATTCCTGTTTTTTAATCCCGAAATTCTCTAAAAATTGAAAAAGTAGCTCCTTGTTTTCCTCTATATTCTCATGTGATTCTGTTAATAATTCTACTTCAACGAAATGTAGTTCTAAAATAGGGATATAATCGATCAAAGCTTCTATTCTTCTATTCTTAAATTTGAAATCATACAGTTCTCTTTCTTTAACGACGGTAAATACTTCTCGAAATCCTAAGAGTTTGAGAAGATTTTTCATATCTTCAATTTCATTTATTTTTACTTCGATCTCTTCTCTTGTTTTGGTTGTTTTATCAATTTTTTTACCTTTATAGGTTATAAAATAATTGATTTTTTGAGCCTTCGCTTTGTCATCCCTATTAAATTCAATAGACTTTCTTAACCTTAATGCTTCATCAGTCTGTTTAAAATCCCTTAAACCCTTTGGCATGTTAAAATAAATATCTTCATGATGTAAAGAAAGTTTGTATACACCATTAATATCAAACTTTTTCCGTATAAGGTTTGGATCGGAGATTTTGACTTTAATCTCAACTTCAATCATAGTGCTACTCTTTTTTCTATTCATAACAAATATATAAAATTAATTTTTATTAAGTAATAATAGTTTCACTTAGAGTTGATTTTTTATATCTTTGAATTCTAAATCTATTCGAAAACTCGCAGAACAATATGGATATCTACCTTATATGATTGAAAGGTATTTTCAATTTTTAGGAGAAGATCAAACAAAACAATTATTAAATGCAAATGAAAAGCCATTAACACCTTCAATAAGAGTTAACACGCTTAAAATAGGCAAAGAAGCTTTAAAAAATAGACTGGAAAGCAAAGGATTTAAGTTAGAATCGATTGATTGGATTCATTATGGGTACAAAATTAAAAAATCTCCTTTAAATTTAGGATCAACTCACGAATATCTTCAAGGATTTTATTATATGCAGAGTGTTGCTCCAATGTTACCCGCTTTTATTCTCGACCCAAATCCAAGCGATATTGTGATTGACATGTGCGCAGCTCCAGGTGGAAAAGCAACACATTTGGCTCAAATTATGAACAACGAGGGAAATTTAATATTAATAGAAAGAAATAAAAGAAGAATACCTGCTTTAGAGATTAATCTGCGTAGAATGGGGGTTTCCAATTCGATTGTTATAAATGAGGATGCCGTGAATCTGTCAACAATGAATTTGAAGGCAGACAAGATCTTATTAGACGCACCATGCACGGGGGAGGGATTGATCAGGCAAGATTCTAGTAGAAAAAGGAGTAAAACTATGAAAGATATCGAAAAATTAAGCAGTATTCAAAGAAAATTACTTAAAACTGGTTTAAATTCATTAAATCCAGGAGGACAACTCTTGTACAGTACCTGTTCGATTGCGCCAGAAGAAAACGAATTAGTTATAGATGATGTGCTAAAAGATAATTCAGAATTCGCCATTGTTAAGATATCAAGTAATTACGGTGTAGATGGAATAATAGATGTTTACAATAAAACGCTAAGAGAAGATATAAAATATTCTCAGAGATTGTATCCTCACTTACATAATACAATCGGCTTTTTTATCAGTTTAATTGAAAAAATTAAGTAGAATTCATGAAAAGATTGAATCATTTATACTTTACTGTCTTTTTCTTAAGTAATAACCCCTATCTACAAGATTTTGTGCTACTTTTTGATTAAATTTGAGATTTTGAAATGAGCTAGAATCAATCGTGGCCCTTGCTATAGCGATAACTTCGTTATTCTGATTAAAAACTGCGAAAAGATTATTTTTTTTAAACTCTGGGGGTATTATAGTTATTACGCTCTTTAGGATATCGTTTCCATAGAGAATTGATTTTTCTCCTTCTTCGCTTATAGTAATTTTATTACTATTTGGAAGTGTCTGGTGATTACACAAAAATTCAGCTCCTTCTAAGCTTAAGTGGAAAATTCCTTTCTTAATGAAACCAAAATAAATACCCGCTGTAATTATATTCTCGTTTTTTAATCTTTCTTCTAAAATATTACTATTTTCGTATGAAACTAAATAGATTAAAGGGAATTTGCTTTCTGCTTGATCATCGTTAACAAAAATATAGAACCTATAATCTTTTTTCTTAAAATATGATAATATTTCGGATGATAATTTTAGAAGAGAATTATTAATAATTGATTTTTCAATTTTATTAATTAATCTAAAAGTATTCAATTCTCTTATTCTCCGTTAAAATAAAAAGAAATAAGTAATTTTATAATTATTAATCAATAAAGTTATTAAAAAATACTGTTGTCGAAAAATGGGCATTCGTAAAATTGAGGATGAAATAGATTTAAGAGAAGCCATGAGGAAAAAGGCAGCTGAGTTGAAGCTTAAAGACATGGAAGCAAAAGCTTCAACAGAAAACTTTACAAAAGAAAGGCTCACAGAATTAGCCAAGACCCATGGAGTTATTTTAGCGTTAACTCCAGAATTAAAGGAGGAAGTTAAAGCTTTACAAAAGAAGTTTAATATTCCCTCGTCCAAAATAATTACTGAACAGCTTACAGAAAACGATGTTTTAAAGAAATTTTCAAAAATAGATCATGAAAAATTAGGAATGCTTGCTTATCAAAGAATTTTGATGCAGAAAGAAGAAATTGGAGTAGGATTATTACCCATTTCTAAAATATATAATCTTGTAAATACGGGAATTTTAAAAGGGATATTAAATATTAAAGATTTGTTAAAAGCCTTAAAATTACTCAAGAAAAACCATATTATAGATGATTTACAAGAATTCGATTCAGGTATCGTAATGGTAAGATTTTTTCCAGTTCAATACACTACTGATCAAGTGAAAGTTGTAGGTGTTGCTAAAGAAAAGGGTTTTATTTCTCTTGAAGATGTATGTATTGCTCTAAACTGGTCTCAAGATCGAGCTTTAAAGACTTTGAAATCACTAGAAGCCACAGGGGCGGCAAAGCTAAGAGAATCTCTCCTAAAGGGAAAGCAATGGTACTTTCCTTCTTTATAATTGATTTATTCTATTTTTATTTTAAAAGAAACCTGATCATCATCTAGTCTTATAATCTTCCCCCTCTTCTCTTTCTCTAACATTTGAAAAATTTTTATTATATCATCATTGGGAAGTTTACTAAACGCTCTATTGGATTCTCTAATTTCAAATATTAATATTGGCTCCAATGGAGAAATCTCCATAGCCCATTCGTATATTTCCTCTGCCCAACTATCTAAACTCTTCCAATAAACTCTTAATTTCTCTTTACTTTTTGATAGCCATTCAGCTTGTTCTTTATTAATTAGTTCTTCAGCAATTTCCTCTAAGGCTTGTTTGCGGGCTTCAAAATCAGAAAAGGGTTTTTCAGATTCAGTTTGCCGAAGATATAAAATATGAAGTATAGCATATCGTGCGTAATCGAAAAGAACTTTAGACCATTCATTTTTCCAGGATTCATAATCTTTCAAGTCAGTTTTTTTATTTGGAATTGAATACATAAATATATATCTTTTCTCTTCAAGCCACGGGTAATCGTTAAGTAATAATTCATAAGTTGATATTTCTTGAGTAACAGCTTCTCTCTCTTTTACTATTTCTAGCTCAATCTCTCGAAGTTCTATTTCAATTTGAGCGGCGTTTTGCTCGTATGTTTTTTGGTCGATTTCACCTAATTTTGATGTGAGGATATCTTCAAGTTTATTTAATCGTTCTTCAATTTCCTCACTTGGAAGCCCTTCTGGGATCGCTTCTGAAGCTATTTTCCCTGCTTCAACTTCGATTTCTTTTAATTCCTTTTGTTTCTTTAGTTCTTTTAATCGAGTTAATTCCTTTCTTAAACCATCTAATTCTCTTTCAGGTTTTTCTTTTATATCCTTAACAGCTTCTTTCGGTTTTTCTTTTTGATGCTCCATAATCTACATCTTTAAATGTTATTAATATTCTCCGAATTCTGTAGCCCATTGTTCGTATTGGCGTAAAGAAGCACCTGTAGTCATGGGCTTAACTTTCTTTAATGTCTTGTTAAAGTCTTTTAAATTAATATCCCTTACAACTACTTCCTGATCGTTATTTTCTAGAAGACCACTCATATCAAGTTCTCTAATTGGAAGCATTATAACTTCACGACATACATTAGAAATATCCCTTCCAGAATATCCTTCAGATCTAACTCCTAACTCTATAAAATCTTCCTCGGTCATCTTCATATTAATACCTGCGGTGTGAATCTTAAATATTCCAACTCTGGCTGTTAGATCTGGAAGAGGAACATACACTTTTTTTTCAAATCTACTAAGCATGGCTGCGTCAATATCCCAAGGTCGATTCGTTGCCCCTAAAACTAACAAAGGTTTTTTAGACCCTGATTTAATTCCTTGAATTTCGGCTAACAATTGAGTTTTTACTCTCCTTTCTCCACCACCTTCATGGCCTTCACCTCTCTTAGTAGCAACAGAGTCTATTTCATCCATAAAAATCAGACTAGGGGCTTTTATACGAGCAACTTTAAAAAGAGAACTTATTAACTTCTCACTTTCTCCTAACCATTTACTTAATAAATCGGCTGATGAGACGCTAAAAAATGTTGCTTCACATTCTGTTGCTGCTGCTCTGGCTAGCAATGTCTTTCCACATCCCGGGGGGCCAAATAATAGAATCCCTGACCATGGCTTTCTTGCGCCAGTAAATAAGTTAGGTTTCATAATTGGTAGGACTATCGCCTCTCTTAAAGCTTGTTTGCTTCCTGCCAAACCAGCAATATCATTCCATTTCACATTAGGAGATTCTGTTAATATAGTACCTGAAATTGAGTCAATTATTTCTTGTTCTTCAGCAGAATATAGCCCTTCCTCTTCTTTTGTCTCGCCTTCTTTTGGTTCACTTAGTCTACTAGAAGGTCTTCCTCTCTTA
>JAUWZR010000117.1 GCA_030615235.1 Promethearchaeota archaeon | reverse complement strand
GGTTTACCTCAGGTTTTTAATTATATTTTAGGTCAAATCAACTTATATGTGACTCTATTAATTCTATTATCATTGTTCATTTTTCTTAAATTTAAAGACATCAAATACCAATTATTAGCAAGTATTTTATTAGGAATAAGTATTATAATCAAACCCACTACTATATTTATGATACCCTTCATAATTGTTCTCAATTACAACTACGAGAAAAAGAGAATTTCGTTTGATCTTAAACTTAGCTTTTTAAGGCTGTTCGGAGTTCTTTTACCGCTATCACTAAATATTATAATGTTTCTCATTTATCCTGATTTACTTAGCGGTTTTTTAGTCACTAATTTTACCGGTTCTGAAACCGTGCTTTTAAATCATTCTTTTAGCATTACCAAAATCATATCAAACATCCTATTATTTATTGGCGTCCCGTCGAACGAATTAAATGTTTTACCCGTATTCATTAGCGTTTTGCTCATTATGGGGTGTTTAGGTTATGTAATTTATATTTTTAGACGATTTAATACTAATTCTCTGTTATACGGTTATATTTTTGGCATACTAATCATGCTTCTTGCATATTTTGACTCATGGGATCACCATCTACTAAATTTAACTCCTCTTATGATTATAATGTTATTTAATTTACCTAGAGGTTCAGAAATGACCCGAAAATATGTGAAACCAAGCTTTTTCTTTCTGAATTTTTTAGGTTTAGTTTTTACAGGATTGTTTGGGTTAACCCAACTATTCTTTCCGTTTAATTTTGCATCAACTATATTTCTGATATTCATTTTTATAGGAGTTAGTAAGTATTGTTTGAAAAATAGAAGCAATTTAAGTAATTAAGTCCGAATTTTTTAACAATTTTTCTCGCCCGATTGCTCTTATTTCAATATAGAATAATTTATAATAGAATGATCAAAGTTAAATAATTTCTTTTCTACACTATACTAGACAAATAGATTAAATATAATAATAAAAGAATCCAAGGGGCAGTTTAACGAAAATATGGTTCAAGAGTATTTAGTTATTTTTTTACCGGCCTTTCTATTAGGTATCCTTCATACTGCTATTCCTTGTGAAGACAAAGCAATTTTTTTTTTTTGGTCTTTTGGAATTTCAAAAACTCCAATGAAGAGCATTTATATCTTAGCACTTTATGGATTGGGAATAATTTGTGCTAATATGATAATTGCATCTGTTACAGTTTTTATTACCCAAGTCCCTAGGTTTGTTTTTCCAGCTTTTACACCTGACCCTCATATCATTAACTTTTTCGGCGCTTTTAGTTCGATGTTTGCTGGAATTATTATTTTTTTGTTTGTTACGAGACGAGACTACATGCCACACTCGAGATATTCTCAGGAAATTCCAACTTTAGATTGGGAATTAAAGAAGACTCCATATTTTTTTGGCATCCTTGCGGGTTTTGCGCCTTGTATATTCGATTTATTTATATATTCTCAATCATTTCAACTCTCTTTAGGATATGGTTTTATAGAAGGTTTATTAGTTGTTTTTTATTTTTCAATTGGGACTTTCGTGGGACTCTTTCCATTTGCGTTAGCGAAATATGGAACCTCACAGATTGTCAAGCCAAATATTAAAAGGCGGAAAGTTATTTTCTACTTAATGATTTTAATAATCATTGTTTTCAATAGTGTCGTAATGATTTTATCGTTTTTACGAATATCTGTATTTCCTATAGTAAGCTTGTAAATAACTATAAGCAAAACAGTAAATATCATATTTTTAATCAAAAAATTAAAAACTCATTAATTATTCAAATAAATCAATATTGGTCTCATAAAATAATTTATTATACTGTATTTTTATATATATTATAACTATTATACATCTTTCACCAATGATGGAGATAAGCAAATAATGGTTGAATGCAAATTTTGTGAATCCCAAAACATTTCTTTTACTTGCGAGAAATGCAAGTCAAGTTTTTGCATAAACCATATGGCTACAACAGAAAGTTGGCTTTGTAAAAAGCACGGGTTACATTATTCTAAGGCGAGTGCTACTGAGAAATTTTATAAATGTACTGTTATTGAAAATAGTAAATGTCCAGAGTGTGAATCCCTCTTAAGATTAGAAAGACTATCGTCTGGTCATTATTATTTAGAGTGTACTGATGAAGCATGCAGTTGGAACTCCTATCTAAAATCTCCCGGTTTATTTTTTCCTACTAAAGAACAATTAGCTAGAGAAGCTACGAAGTATAACCTAATTAAAGGATATAGGTTAAACTTATGTCGTAGAGCTCTCAAAAGAATAGTTGGAAAAAATATTTGTCCAAATTGTTTCATAGAATTTCTCAAGAGAGCCTCAATTACTAATTTCTCCACTATTATCGAATCATTCAATCTTACTGCTCAACAAATGGTTAAATTAATTAATCAATACATTGAAGAGGAGCGAATTTATGGTATAATTGATCAGAAGAACCAGATTTTTTACTACATATCCTACGAAATCCGTGAGAAAATTTTATCGAAAATTCAAAACGAAGGTATATTAAAAGTAGCTGATCTGGGAGAAATGCTCGATATGAGTTCAGACGCAGCTATAAAAGTCATTTATAACTTAATTAGCCAGTTTCAAATTAAAGGCTCATTTTCTCAAACAAAACAATTCTATTACTCACAGAAATATATAATGGACCATTTAATAGAAGAGATTACTAAAAAGGGAAGAATTTCGTTAGATAAACTTGCGAAAGTGTTTGATATCCCATTAGAATTGACAAAATCCTTTTGCGTCAATCTAATGAGAACCAACGCAATAAATGGATTTTTTGCCGATCGTGGTAATGAAATTATTACTTCTGATAAGATCTATAAAGAAATTAAAGATTATGGAAAAAAAGTAGGATTATTTGAGCTATCGAAGCTTGCCATAAAATTAAAAATAGCTACAGAATTAGCAAGAAAAAGTCTCCATGATCTCATTAAATCTGGCAAAATTAAAGGCCTTTTCACCCAACGCAGAGAATTTATGACGCGTAAATACCTCGAAACGAAAATAAAAGAAATCGCTCGAGCCTACAGAACAATGCCTTTAAGAGAACTCTCCAATAGATTAGGTGTAACTGAATCTAGTATAGAAGAAAATCTTGCTCAACTGATTGGAAGCGGAGATATCGATGGGTTTATTGATTTAGGAAAGAGAATGTTTACGGCATACTCGGTACCACGAAATTCATCCAAAACATCGCGTCCAAAGCAGAAAAAAGCAATTCCTGTCGACGAGGGAAATATAGAAGTTGTAAGAGATTATGATTTCGAAGGTGGACAAGTACACATGAAAATAGCTGTGCGGAATAAAAGTAATATGGCTATAAATAATGTTAAAGTCTTATTGGATGCGCCAACTAACTTCAAAGTAAAACAACCTTTGATAAGTGTTCCCGTAATTGAAGCTAATAATAGTAGGGGAGTAGATTTTTATCTTGAGCCCAAAACTTGCGGCACATCAAACATTGGAGGAACGGTGATATTTAAAGACGCAACGGGTGAAAAACACACCATACACATAAGAAAGAAAGAAGTTGCTATAAAGTGTCCCCTTGTTTGTACCTCAATGAGCACTATAGAGGATTGTCAAATCGCCATCCAGACGCTTGGGAACGACGCACGGGCATTTTTAATTGCTGATTTAGACCCTCGGTTAGCCTACAGAGCTGCGATAAGAACTCTAAAGAACTTTGATACCAGCGCTGTAACATCCCACGAAGGCTCTGACACAAAAGGAAATTACGAAGCAGAAGCTTGGTTCTGTTCTGAGGCAAAAACTACTGGTGGGAGAATCATTACACGAATCTATGTATCTGAAACAAGTCAATCATTAGAAGTGAGGGTATGGACTGCGAACCCAGGAATGCTTACGGGATTCCTTGCCAGAATTATAGAAATATTGTTTGAGCAAATAAACATTATCAGAAAAATCAAATCAGAGGAAAGGGAGAAAACGATTGATGTCATGGCAATCACTCAAAACTTGGCTGAAGTATCAGATTACTGTATGCTTAGATGGAAGGCACAGAATATAAGAAACAAGTTGCATGACACATTTGTACGTTTAAGGAAAATTATAGGAGATAACGAAGCTATATTAGGTAGAGTTGAATATTGGCTAACTCAATTGAATAAATATGGTAAAGACGACAAAATCAGCGATGAGGATGCCGAGAAGCTAGTGAACGATGTAGAAAAAATCAAAAATGCCGTTTCTCGAGCCATAAAAATGTGATTTTTTGTTTAAAAACATTTATAAGTATTACGGTGAATTTATATTAATAATAAATGAAAAGAGTTTTGAATTAAAATGCCAATAATTAGCATATCTATCAATGAAAGCTTAAAAAAATTTATCAATAAGCTTGTTTCAAAAAACCAATATGAAAACAAATCCAAGCTAATCCGAGATGCTTTATTAAGACTAATGTCTGATATTGAAGTATCCAGCTTCGAGCCTTTTGGAGATATCGGTTCGATTGAGAAAGGAATTATTGGAAATCTAATCGTTATAGCGCCCCATGATCCGATTGTTCAAAGAAAATTGAACAAAATCGAAAATAAATATATGGAGCAAATAGTTAATAAAAATCAACATTTCCAAGGAGAAAATCTTATAATGTCAATTATTTTCGATGGGAACATCTCAGATTTTCGGAATATTGTAGTCGATATTAATGGGATTAAAGAAATTAAGAACTTCCGTTATTTAATAGTTAATTAAGCGTAAAATTTGCTTAAAGACATCTTTTTATGTTTTGCGAATGGATTAAATAATTTGGTTATTTTAGATTTACTACTTAAGACTAGTCGGGATTAACTTTAATAGATATATCTAATTTAATTCAATATCATAATTCATATTATTATTGAAATATAAAGGATTTAGGTGTTGAACAATGGGGAAAGGAAATTATGGTAAAGGATATTATAAGAAAGGTCAAGCTTCAAAAGGTTCTGGCCCTAAAGGTGGAGGAGCACCAATTCGGGGTGGTAAAATCAAAGCCAGCCACATTTTAGTTGATAAATTTGGTAGAGCTCAAGAGCTTTACGAGGATATTAAAGCCGGAGAGAACTTTGAAAATTTAGCGAGGCAATTTTCTACATGTTCGAGTAAGAAAAAAGGCGGAAATTTAGGAGAATTTGCTAAAGGGGCTATGGTAGCTGAATTCTGGAACGCTTGTACAAAATTGAAGATAAACGACATTTCTCAGCCCGTTAAATCTCAATTTGGATATCATATTATTAAAAGAACGGGGTAAAAAAGAATAAATAGCCCAGCACGGAATTCCGATATACGAGAACTTCGTTAATTTTTCGAACCGTGGTCACGGGGTTCAGGGCCCCAGATGCTTGACCGCTACACCACTGGGCTTTAAAATGTTAATTAATTGATAAAATATAATTGGTATTATCTAAAAAATCTTTTTCTTTTAAACTTAGGCCAATCCAAAATACCTGGGTGTTAAAAAAAAAACGAAGTCTTCGTTTAAACATTGATTAAGCATTATATAACTTTTTCTTTAATTTGATTTTATGTGGCAATTAAAAAACAATTAGTTATTTAACTATTCAAGGCTGAGTTTCACGGATTTTTACATAGAGAAGCGTGCTATATACTCCAACTACAGGCCATAACAAGCCAAGGATTAAAAATAGTGCATTTTCGCTTGGATTTACGATGAAGAGTAAAAAAGAGCCCATACTTAAAATATATTGAAGGATCGAAGTGATCAGATACATATTTTTATCTCTGCTTTTTTTAAGAGAGGTTAATTTCCCCTTAAAGAGGAGAATTATTAAACTTGCTCCTAAAATAAAAATAAAAATAGAAAACAGGAGACTAATTCCGTCAACTATAATGAATGTATAAAAAATAATCCCGAAAATGCTAGCGATGATTAACAGATAAGATAAGATAAGTTTTTCTTTTTTTACGATATAACCTTTTTTAACCTCATTCATAGTGTATAACCTCTCAAACCAAACTCAATTTTCTCTATTCTAATTCTATCACCTTAGATATATAAATATTCGTAAACTCAAGAAAAAATAACACTTAACCTATCGTTGTAATTAAAATATGATTACACCTAAGACTTAAAAAAAAAAAAAAAATAGAACAAACCATAAATTCAAGAAAATATGCTCTCATAAAGAAAAAACATCCAATACATGCTTAACTTGTGATCCAAAGGATTTTTATGAGGATTTTTATTGAGCCGTTTTTCCAATTTAATAATAATAATTATTTTAAAATAAAGATAGATTTTTATATCACTATTACCTTATGAATTATTGGATTACACTAGCTTTACTAGGAGGATTATAAAAAAAAACTTGTTTTTCTTAATACTCTTTTGAGTATTAAACCCCGTGAAATTACGCGTTTTCTGCGTATTTTGGGAAACTGAAAAAACAAAACCCCGTATAGACTAAAAGTAGTACCTAATCCTCCTGGTGTAATCCTTTTTTTTTGGAAAGATAATTAACACTTAGTATTAATCTCTCTAATCAGGGTTATAGAGGGAAAAATCTATAATTAACAAAATTTTTTCTTATTTTTCCAAAATATTCCTATAACAAAAACCAAAAATCAAAACGATAAGTGATAAAATGAAAAGTAAAGCAAAAACAAACGCGTCAAATCGTGAATCTGAAAGTGTAATAACAGTTAAGGAGATAATTACGAATAGCTCAAGCAAATATTCTGGAAGTACTGATCACTCATACCTGCGATAAAATCACGTGCTATTAACTTAAGATTTCCAGTTTGCTTATTTGGTTCAAAATATGTAGTGTATTTTTCATCATCAATATATTCTATATGGTCGATAAAAATAGGAGCTTTAAAGTTTTCTTCCTCTAAATCTCGGAGAGAATTTTCAAAAATTAGGGTGAATTGCTTTGTTAGGTTTTCCATGTAGGAATTTTTAGAATCTTCGCTTTTATACATATCTCTTCGACTATATATACTATCATAATTAAATTTCTTTAGTTCTTTGAACGCTTCAAATATATCTTCACTGTATCCGATAATATCGTTATGTAAACTTGTGTTCAATAAATCCATGATAAGTGTTTTCATGATTTTCCGATTAGTATCTCCAAGTACATTTCTACAATTTTTTGGTATAGCTGACCTTTTAATTAGTTTTAAAAGTATTGCATCTTCAATATCTCTCCCGATATAAGCTATAGAATCCGCAAATCTCACAGCAATACCTTCATATGACATGGGAATTCTTCTAATTTTATTCGTGCTGAAACTTTCAATATATTCTGAAGAATGATCTCCCCAAGTTTTCCCATTTATTGATATGGGTTTTAATTCTCTCTCGTTTACCTCCCCATCGTGACAAAGAACTCCGTCTAAGACTTGTAGAGTTAGGTTTAAACCCTTTGCAGGTTTATCAGGAAATCTCTTTTCAAGATAAGATAACCACCTTACACCTTGAGCGTTATGATTAAAAACACCCATTTGATATTTTAAACTAATATCATCTAATATCGCTTCACCCAAGTGTCCAAAGGGGGAGTGTCCTACATCATGACTAAGAGCTATTGCTTCTATTAAATCTGTATTAAATTTTAAAATTCGTCCAATTTGACGAGCAATTCTGGCAACTAGAATGACATGTAGAGAACGATGTGTGATGTTCGCATTTTGAATGCCAAAAAATACCTGAGTTTTATCTATATAGCGAGCGTAAGCTTTGCTGTGAACAATACGATCAACATCTCGAAAGAAGGAAGGTCGGATATCAATAGCGGATTCTTCATCTTCTTCGTAATATCTTACTGCTTGTGAATCAGATACAGCCAAGTCTCCGATATCTGAATCTCTTCTCATATGAAGTGTATAAATTTTAAGATTTTTAGGGTCCACGCAATTAATCACTTGAATTTTAATAGAAATATTTTAA
>JAUWZR010000129.1 GCA_030615235.1 Promethearchaeota archaeon | reverse complement strand
TCTTCAATCTATTCAATAATCAGCGATGATCACATAGAGTTAAAGTACATCAATGCAATTTTGAATTCTTCTCTTATGCAATATTATTGCCTCTACGGAATAAATAATCAACAAAACACTACGATAAATCTAAACCAATATATGATCCGGCACTTACCAATTAAGAACGCTTCCACAGATCAAAAAAAGATTTTAAGCAAAAAGGTTCAGGATGTAATTAACGCTCTCGTAAATTCCAAAGGAAAACTAAACGGGGAAATAATAAACGAATTAAGACAGATTGAAGGTATAATTTTTGAAATATATGAAATAGACGGGAATGAACGAGATATGATAGTTTCAGACATCAAAAATCGAATCGGTTTCTATAAGAATGTTTATCAATAATTTATCGTTTAAGTCTAACGCTTAACTTATTCTTCTATAGTGAGAATAAAATCGCATACTGAACCCCCTAAACCAATGAATTTCTCTCTTCTTATTTCGATTTTAGGATTAAACTCCTTAATAACGGGTTGTAAATATGGAATACACATTTCTTTGCAAATTGATTCAATTCTGTTGTGCCTCTCTGGATTTCTCTTCATCGCTTCTATGTAAGGGCATCTATTGATATTTATTGTTGCGCTCTCGTTTTCTTGTTGAATTATCTCATGGGTATTCCCCTCGCAATTCCACATAAAAGAAAGGATTTCAATTAAATCACTTAGAGTGTTTCCCTTGACGTTCAAATACTTTATCACTCTGCGAAATAGGATCTTATATAACCTTTGCCACACTATTATATCAAGCTTTAGAGTGGCGTCCCAACCTAATTCATTCTCTGTTTCTATTACCCATAATCCGTCGAGCGTTCTAAAATTCTTTTCAAAATAAAATAACTTATCAGCATCTTTAGGTTTTTTTATTTCTTTAAAAGATACATCCTTTTCTGCTTCTTCTAAAGATTTATTATCAAAAGAAAATAGAAAATCGCAGTAATCATCGCCTAAGCCCATGTATCCAGTCCTTACAATACCAATATTCTCATTATAATCTCTAATAATTGCTTTATAGAAAGGAATGCACATGTTTTTACATATTAAAGACTGTTTTTCTTTCCGTTCGGGATTACGATCCATGACGGATTTATAAGGACATTGATTTACTAAAATCTTGACTTTTTCCCCGTCATGTTCTATTATACTATACTTCCAGCCTTCTACAGACCATCGGAAAGCAAGAATCTTGATTAAACTAGTAAGATCGTTCTTTTCTAAATTTAAATATTTTTTCAACCTACGGATGACGACCTTAAGTAATTTTTTCCATACAATTAGATCGATCTTTAATGCAATCTCCCAATTAGTCATTTCTTCGGTTTCAATCATCCAAAGCCCATCTAAAGTAAAAAAACTTCTTTCAAAAAAAAAAAGTTTATCGTCTTGGTTTACTTCTCTCATAAAAAATCCTAAATTGTCTGTTAAATCTTTAGATATTGAAATGTATCAATATTATTAATAATAATCGCAAGATATTTCAAAACTTTTTCTTGCGCAAAATCTTGATGATCCAACAAATATCATAACAATCTATCTATGAATTTTAATTATTAATGAGGATTTTAAAAGATTTAGATACCAAAACTTATAAATATTGACTATTAATTCATTAATTTAGAGATACCTAAATTAGTGATTTCTGCATTGGAAGAATTTCTATTTGCATTCTTTTTAAGCTTACTTGCTGGGTTATCAACCACAATTGGAAGTGTTATCGCCTTTGTTGTAAAAAAACCTAATCCTAAATTTATTTCCTTTGTTATGGGATTTTCTGCCGGTGTTATGATTTTTATATCATTTGTAGAATTGCTTCTAAGTAGTATAGCATCAATTGGTTATCAACTTGGAGTTTTGTTTTTTTTTGTAGGGATGAGTGTTATGTTCTTAATAGATGTTGTTGTGTCCCATAAATATGAATTTGAAAACTCAATCGAGATTCTTGTTAAGGATAATGGTAGTTATAAACCCCATCTTCATTATGGCCATCGACATCGTCAACATTTCCGCGGAGAAAAGAAGAACTTGAAAGTCGAAAAAACTTCATTATTCATAATATTGGGCGTATTCATTCATAATTTTCCAGAGGGAATGGCAACTTTTATTGGCACTTTAGCCGAAATCCAACTGGGTCTTCTTTTAACTCTTGCTATCGCTTTACATAATATTCCAGAGGGTATAGCAGTATCCCTGCCAATTTACACATATACTGGTAGTAAAAAGAAAGCGTTTAAATGGTCTTTCATTTCTGGAATTAGTGAACCAATCGGAGCTTTAATTACGTGGTTGATTCTTTATCCTTTCATTACGCCTACTCTTTTAAGTGCTTTGTTAGGTGTTGTGGGGGGAGTTATGGTTTATATTTCATTAGACGAGCTTTTGCCTGCTTCTCGGAAACTAGGGAAAGAACACCATTCAATCTTAGGGATTATGGCTGGAATGTTAATAATGGCTCTTAGCTTAGCTTTATTTTAAATCAAACTTATCAAAAGGAAAAAAATTGTAAAATAGTAATTTAACTTAAGCTAATTATCTTAATCTAGGGGGCGGAACATATACTTTTCGCATACCTTCAAGCAAAATTATGGCATTTTCAGGACAAAAATGGGCACAAACTCCACAACCAAGGCAATATTCCGCATTTACTTCTGCAATATCACTATCGTTCAATTCTATAGCATCTACGGGGCATTTTTCGACGCAAGTACCGCATCCACTACATAAATTCTGATCGACTTGAGAAAGGAAATTTGTTGAATTAATTAAAGCGACAATTCCCATCCTCCACCATTCTAAAGTACCACAACAGTCCTTACAGCAATTACATATACTTGTTTCTGCTTTTGAAATATTAGAATGGGGGTGGAAAGCTTTGTGAACTAATCCATCATCTTCAGACTTCTTCATTATATCTAAGGCTTCTTCCTTAGAAATAGAACGCCCAAATCCTTGTTCCGCTATATATCTAGCAGATTTGCCGAATGTAAAACAATTTTCTCTCAGTTCAGTGTGTTTACATGGTTTACCCAATAGATCTCTATGGTGTCGGCAAAAACAATGCCCTACAGAGATGTCATCGAACTTTTCTATTAACTCTTCAACTTTCTGAGTTGGTAATATAACTTCTTCGGGAACTTGTATTTCCTCATTTATAGATAGATTAATCTCGTCTCCTTGAATCGTTTTTGCTAAAATTGGCATAGTCCTATCTAGTGGAAGCATTTTTTCAAAAACAGGTAGGATTTGGTCGTAATTGTCTTGAATAAAATCCCTAGTTTCTTCGAAGTAATCTGAAAACATTTTTGCGAGTTTCTTATCCACCTCATTATGTTCTATTTTTTTCATGTAAAGATATTCAAATGCACCGACCATTAAAAGTGGCAGTAACCTATAAATCATCAATCCTTTTGAACTTGGTTGATTAAATATAAATCCTTTCTTTGCTAATCCTTTAACAAATGACAAGATTTGAGTTTCTGGCAATTTGCTACTATTTTTTAGCTGTTCCATTGTTTGTGAAGATTTCCTCTTGAATGCATTGATAAAATCCAATTCGTCCTCAGTTAATAGCAATTTTAATATCTCTATTAAAGTTTTGTTAACAGGCGTTGGGAGAACTCCAGCCTTAATAATTATGTGAGCTGCTTTTTTATATTTTTCGTCAGACATTATTATCAATTGTATTTTTAAGATTTAATAATACTTATAAAACTTCAAAATTAAAAAGTTTTAAACAATGAACAATAACTAAAGCATTTTTATAAAACTAATATTATAAAATATATTCTAAAAACCGAGGAGAACATTATGGAATTTAAAAATATTTTGTATGAAAAGAAAAAGCACATAACAACTATCACAATTAACAGACCAGAAGTTCGTAATTGCATAAATAACGAAACAAATTTAGAATTACAAGAAGCGTGGAAATCTTTTCGCGACGACGATGACGCTTTAGTTGCTATTTTTACTGGAGCGGGAGATAAAGCATTTTCAGCAGGTTGGGATCTTAACGATGCTGCAGCTCTTGAAAATATGGGTGATTACGATCAGTTTCGTGTTGCAGTCCATGGAATTGATGGATTTTGTGGATATACTAAAAAGTTTGACATCTTTAAACCAATCATAGCTGCTGTAAATGGCTACACGTACGCTGCTGGTCTTGAAAATTGCCTTTTAGCAGATATTCGA
Source organism: Promethearchaeota archaeon (assembly GCA_030615235.1). Classification (GTDB taxonomy): domain Archaea; phylum Asgardarchaeota; class Lokiarchaeia; order Sigyniarchaeales; family SOKP01; genus SOKP01. The sequence continues at coordinate 3,118 of JAUWZR010000129.1, read as the reverse complement.
ATCGCATCAGAAAATGCTAAATTTGGTGCTACAGAAAGACGGTGGAACATAGTCGCAGGCGATGGATTGTGCGTTAGGTTGCCCCTTGTAATAGGATACTCCCGTGCCATGGAACTCATTATCACCGGGCGAGTTATAGATGCTCAAGAAGCCTATAGAATCGGTTTAGTAAATGAAGTAGTCCCTCACGATCAATTGATGGAAAGAGCTAGAGAATTGGCTCTATCTATTTGTAAGCTACCTCAAGGAGCCATTCACACAGATAAAGAAACTGTAGTAAGATGTGTTGGTCGAACAGTTGAAGAAAGAACTTTTATTGAAACTGAAGGCGTCATGTCTATGTTTGTTAGAAGAGACAAGCATACTGAAGGAGCTAAGGCATTTCTTCAGAAGAGAAAACCAGAATGGAAAGACCGAGGAATTTAAGATTAAAATCTAATTCAAAAAGTGAATGAAAATGAGTAGTAAAAAAGGTAAAGTTCAATGTATTAACGATGAGATTCTCGAAAAACTCTCGTTAAACACCCGTAATAAGTTTTTAAATTACAATCTGATGAGTTTTTTAAAACCAAAACATCTCGATTTCCTTAAACAAGCTCAGATGTTTTTTGAGAATTTTGAAAAAACTAATAATATAACCCATAACGAAGATTTCTACGAATGGATACCAGAAATAGGTAAAAACGGATATATTTCACGATTACACAAATTCGAGGATATAGGTTTAAATTATGAACCTCACGGAATGACTACTGAATTTATGAGAATCTTAGCCATGGATTTTTTCGATCCTCAATTAACAATGGCTACTGGAGCTACAGCAATATCTGTAAATCCAATTTTACTCCACCACGAAAATGTGGAAATTCGGTTAAAAGCGCTAAAAGAATTAGTAACTGGGGAAAAAATAGGTTGCATTTGTATAACCGAGCCTGAGAGAGGTTCTGATGCAGTCCACATGTTAACAACTTGTGAAGAACAAGATGACGGAAGTTTTATTCTCAACGGAGAAAAAATATATCAAACTAACGGTAGCAAAGCAAACTGGGCAGTTGTTTACGCTGTGACAGAAAAGAACAACGGAAACACTATGGCTCAGTTTTTAGTAGACACTTCGCTCGAAGGATGGAAGGCTGAGCGGCTTAACATACCGTGGACACCAAGGATGCATGTTGCCAAGGAATCCTTTACTAATTTAAGAGTTCCTCTTGATTGTGTGTTAGGCAAACCAGGTGATGGAAGGTCACACCTATTCGAAGGCCTTAATTTAGAACGATTAACGATCGTATGCTTGAACACCGCAGAAGCGTGGAACGCTATTAGTCACGCAGTTATTTACGCTAACATGAGAAAACAATTTAATAAGGAAATCTTAAAATATCAGGGAGTCGGATTTACATTAGCTGATTTATGGGCGCAAACAATGAATATGACTTTATCAACTCTAAATGTGTGTCAGATGATAGATGAAAAAATGAAGAAATTTGGTACCTTGCCAAAAGACTTTAATTTAGCTCTTGGGACAACTGCTTCTCAACTAAAATTTTTAAGTGCCAAATTGTGTGAACGCGTAGTATATGAGTCTGCTAACTTAATGGGGGGCGCTGGAGTATGCGATAATACCTTAATGCATGATTTATTAGGGATCACTAGATTACAAGAGATTGGAGGAGGGACGAGACAAGTTCAATCCCTTATTATGAGTTCAGCATTGAGACAATTGTTTAAATTATTATAGGAGCAATAAATAGGTAAATCCTTTAATTTATTCCAAAGATTCTTTTTGCGTTTTCATAGAATACTTTTTCGTAAAAAGATTTAGGTAAGTTTAGATTTAGCAGTTCGTCAATAGAACAATCGTTTTATACGATAACTACGATAAGATTAGTTCTCTTCACATATACGCAAATTAGCGAAGCACGATTGACAAGTTTTTTCAAAGAAAATAAAAAAGAAATCAAATTTTATTCTGGTTTAATTTGAAGTATCGTACCTAACTCCGCTTTTAAGAGATCTCGAATAGCAACTCTAATAACTTCAGATCGGTTTGGATACACGTTCAGATTTACAAGAGATTCTATTCCAGCTAGATATTGTTCAGGAACATGGCAGGTTATGAGCTTTATTAAAATCACCTTATGGACTATTATATTGTTTATTTAATATTTAGACAAGAAAACAGGATAATATATTCCTATAATACTAGAATAATATATTCAGAATACTCATACATTTCACGAATAATCCTTCTAAGCGTATTATCCTAGTTTGAAGAAGTTTTCTCGATTGATTTAATGAAAATTCTTTTCAGAAATTTCTATCTATTCATTATAAAGTCGTTTTCTTTTTTCTACCATTAAAAATTTTATATTTTTTAATTTGAGACAAGAATTTAAAATTTTTCCTGTTATTTTTGAGTTTATTTAACGCTAAATGGTTCAGATTAACCAAGCTAACAGATTTAGGATTATTAGGTTGGAATATTAAAATTCTAATTTAGTAGAAGACTAAAGTTTATAACGGAAACCGATATACCATTTATATCGATAATTGATATATTTTGATTTTAATAAAAGTAATCAAAACAATTTTGAGAATGACGCTTATTGGTTGAAAGGATAGCCGAGAAATTTGAAAAAGCAATGAAAAAGGGATTTATTAGTACCCTAGCTTTAATGGTTTTAGAGAAAGAACCTATGCACGGTCGTCAGATTAAAAAAGCTATAGAAGAACGCACATTTGGTGGTTGGGAACCCACAGACTCAACAATTTATACAATTTTAAAAGACTTACGAGAAAAAAATCTGATAAGATCGATTCAAACACCAGGTACAGATGAAAAGACAATAACTTACGAAATCACAGATGACGGTAAGAATACGCTTGAAATAATGATTAAAAAGGAGCAAGAAATAAGGGAATCTATGAGATCAATTATCACTTCTACATTTGGAATTAAGGACGAACTCAGTAGTGATGAGTTGAATAAATTCCTTGAACATAGCTCCCCTTTTAGTAGAATGGCTCATAAACCTGAAATTGAAACACTCCAAGTCTTAAAATTCCAGAGAACTTTTATCAAGAAAAGGATAGAGGTCTTAAACCAAAAGCTTCAAAA
>JAUWZR010000235.1 GCA_030615235.1 Promethearchaeota archaeon | reverse complement strand
TCAATATCATCTGGAGAAGTTTGTCCTGCCGCTCCAGCAGCAAAAATAAATTTGCGGGAGCCATCAGAATTATATTGATTAAACGCTATTCCCGTAGTTCTTGAGTTATCAATCCGTATTTTAGAAATATCAACACCATCAGATTTAAATTTTTTAATAACTCCTTCTCCAAATTCATCATTTCCAACAACACCAATAAAACCTGTTGATAAATTAAACGATTTAGACATCCGGGCTGCGGAATCTATGAAAATAGCTGGAGCTCCACTAGGAAAAGGTCCTTTATAAGAAGCCCCAATTATTCCATGAGGGGTATCTTTTTCAGATCTCATAATTTCAACTAATAGTTCGCCGATACTTATGATTTTGGGCATGTTACTTCACTAATTTTAATATTTTAGAAAAATCCTTCGCTTTTTGTTAAAACAAATTCTCTATTCAATAATAAATTTATGAACAATCCTTCGATTTTTGACTTAACTCTTGCTCTTATTCTATAATAACTTTTCTTTCTGAAACTTAAAACTAGCAAGGATTTTCATATTTAAAGGTTCAAAAAGATTATTTAATACATTTCATATTATTTTCTTAATAACAATTATATCATTATAAAAGGGAAAGAGATTGGGTTTAAAAACTAACATTACAGAAATGTTTGGGATTAAATATCCTATATTAGCCGCTCCAATGGGTCCATTTTATACCACAGATTTAACTATAGCAGTTTCTGAAGCAGGAGGTCTTGGAGTATTAAGTCATACTAATTTATTTGGAAGGAGTAGTTTGACTGAAATGAAGAAAAATATGGAATATGTTGTTGAACATACGGATAAACCTTTCGGGTTTAATATTAGAACATCAAGAATGCAACTTGATGCACCTGGACTTTGTCGGGCGATCCCAAGGTTCATAAACAATAATCCAAAGATTAAAGAACAATGTCTTTATGTGATCACTAGCGCTGGTACTCCAAAGATGATCTATAATAAAGGATTTCAAAAACTGAGGGATGGTGGATCAAGTATAAAACATTTTCATGTAGCACCAGCGTTATGGCTAGCAGATAAGTGTGTATCTGCGGGATGTGACGGTATAGTAGTAACAGGATGGGAGGGAGGAGGGCATCAATCATACGAAAAAGTAAGTTCTTTTGTTTTGTTACAACAAGTAAAGCAAAAACATCCTGATATCCCTTTAGTAGCCTGTGGTGGAATTGCTACTGGGGAGGGGATGGCCGCAGCTCTATCACTAGGAGCTGGAGGTATCGCAATGGGTTCTAGATTTATAGCCTCTAAAGAGAGTGAGTTTCATGAAAATTACAAAAATATCGTACCTGCTGCGGGAGCAAATGACACAATATGGGTTACCGGTGTATTAGGACCTATTAGGCTTTGGAGGAATAAATACTCACTTCACCATGGAGTAGTATCTAGTAAAGAAGAAAAGATGGCTCTTGAAGCTCAAATTACTCCAGAAATAGCTTTAAAGGACCAAAAACACTATGAAATGACTTATAATGGAAATATCGATGATGGTGCAGTATTATTGGGTCAAAGTATTGGGGTTATTAAATCTATTGAAAGCGTTAAAGATATAATGGATAACATGGTAAGTGGCGCTGAAAAATCCTTAATCAACGCTTCAAAGATGGTAATCTAATTCAATTTTCTTAATAAAATTTTCACCCGTACTTTTTTTATATTTTAGACTTATATTATAATAAAGAATTTTATAGATAATTAGGTGTGAAAAATTAAGAATAGAAAAAAGGTTGAGTTAATAGCGGAAATTTTAGATAGATATGACGATGGTGAATGTTTTTATTGCGGTGGGACTTTAAATGGCGATTTAGAGAGTGATGATTTCGATGACGGATATTCCGACGATTGGTGTTCAGACTGTTCCAAAGAAATTGACCCGAATGATGACTGGGAGGATGCTTGTTTAAATGCGGTAGAGAAGGTTATTCACGATAAACCTTTCAAAGCTTAAATCTTATATATTACGATATTTCTATGAGAAAATGATTGAAATGGATGAAGGAAGAAAAGAAATCGATATATATGAATATATAGATCACTTTATGTCTAGAGCTGCTCATGTAGTTTCTATGGATAATAATGGTCAAATAAATGTAATGGCTCTGTTATGGAAAACAATTGGAGAGCTTTGGATGATACCGGTGATAACTATAGCAGTAGCGCCGACACGTTATACTTTCGAGTTGTTAACTGAAGGTGTGCAGGAATTTACGGTTAATATTCCATCTAAAAAAATAGCTGATACGATAAACATTACTGGCTCGCTATCAGGAAGAAGTGTTGATAAATTTAAGGAAACAGGACTGGAAACTATAGAAGGGAAACGAACAAAAGTTCCTACGATTAAAGATTGCTCACTTGCTTATGAGTGTAAAATTGTTCATTCATGTCAGTCTGGAAGTATGGCTTCCCACCACTTATTTTTTGGTCAAATTTTAACCGCTTATGCTTCAAACGAAATAATGGATTAATTAAATTTCTATTCTCTATTTATTGTCTCAGTTTCACATACGCAGCGACTAGAACTTAAGAACTCTTCACCACAAGGACATTTTTTAGGATGTTTATATTTCTTACAAATCGTGTTTATGGTTTCACATGAGAAAAGCAGATTTAAATTTTCACTTTCGCTATGAGCAAATTCTGGTTTTACGCCTAATTCGTTATGTAGAAAAATTTCCAAGAGTCTTGCGTGCCTAATTAGTTCAATTGCCAAATCTTTACCCATAGAAGTTAATTCGACTTCACGGTAAGCTTCGTATTTTACAAATTCCTTTGCTTTTAATCTCGTAATACAACTCCCCAATGTAGAGTGAGGGATACTGAGTTCTTTAGCAAGTTTTCCAACTTTTAAAGGAACGCTCTTTCGATATAAAAACTTAATAACAGTATACTCTAAATCTTGCATAATTGAATTTTTACTTGTTTTTGATAAACTAATGATTATGCCCCATAACACTCATGGTTAAGATCATTACCGTAACCCCTAATAGGATTAAAATTAATTGTTGTATTGAGTGCTTGAACCCCCACTTCTGATGTAACTCCGGTGTTAAATCTGATAAAGCAATGTATAAAAAACTTGCTGCTGAAATTGCTAAGGCGTAAGGTACGATAAAAGAGATTTCTCCTAAAATGAAATAACTAACTACTGCTGCTGGTATTGTTGTTATACTTGATAGCGTGTTAAGAATAAAAGCTTTTTTTTTTGAAAAACCACCGTGTAGAAGAATTCCAAAATCCCCTGTCTCCTGTGGAACTTCATGAGCAATTATAGCAAAACCTACGGCTATTCCAACTGTAAAGTTTGTAAGAAAGCTAGCAGCAATGACAATTCCATCTATAAAATTATGAAAAGCATCTCCAATCAAGATAATAGGCCCAGCTGCCGCATGAACATCGCAGTCCTCGTCAGCGCAATTTCGCCAGATAATGATTTTTTCCAAGAAGAAGAAAAAAAGAATACCACCTAAAACGAATGGCATTACATTATGGGGTTCTCCCCCAGCACTCTCTATTGCTTCAGGTATTAATCCATATAAAGCTGCTGTGAGTAAAGTCCCAGTTGCAAATGAGATCAACATTGAAACGAGCGATTTCTGAGCTCTATCTGCTAACAACGTAAAAAGAGCGGCTGCTGAAATAGCTCCAATACTACCTAAAATACTAAATAAAATTATCCATCCAAGAATGATAATTACACCAAATTAGGCTATGATTTCAAAAATATAAATTTTACGATCGATCGTAAATTTAAGAGTTTCAACGTGGAACTTTTTTTGTTAACTCAGATAATTCAGGTGATATATATATTTTATCGAACACTTGTGGCAGGCTCTCTCTAATATTCTTTCTTGCTGCGAAAATAAATATTAAAGCTATTACAGAGCCTAAGCCAAATTGGATTAT
>JAUWZR010000020.1 GCA_030615235.1 Promethearchaeota archaeon | reverse complement strand
AATTTATATACAATCTTTTTGTTTTGCCCTATTTTTATATTAAAAAAAAATTGATTATTCGATTTTAACCAGAACGGTGAGAGATAAATATTTAATTAAAAAATCATACTTCTTGCACTTCTTCAACGAGTAATTCCTTCTCTATTGAAAATCGAGCTTTTGTAATTCCATGAAGTAACCAGAATCCTATCGCCGCAAAGAGTGATAGAATACCTGCGAAATACCAAACCCAGTTTGGGCCAATATGTTCCATCACTAATCCCGCGAGTAAAATCGCAAATAAATTAGGGATCGCCCAATGGAAGCCAAATACTGCCATATACCGTCCTCGTTTATCTTCAGGAGCAAAAGATGCAGCTGCAGTTTGTCCAATAGGCATCTCAATCATTTCCCCAATAGTAATAATTGCCATAGCGAAAAAAAATAGGTATGACTCTGAAACAAAACCGTACATACCAAATCCAACCATATAAAACAATGTTCCTATAGCCATCACTTTCATAGGAGAATATTTTGACATTTTCCTGGTTATCCAGAATTGAAATATTACCACCATCACAGCGTTCATACTTAACAAAAAACCAAAATACATTGTAGGAAATCCATAGACATCACGCAAAAATACCGACAAGGTGGCGTTCATTTGCATATATACAATCACCGTTATAGCAGACACAGAGAGAAACAACATATATCTCCAATCTTTTAAAACTTCTTTGTATCCTATTACACTTTTCACAAGTGTTTCTTCCGCTTCGCCTTCTTTTTTTTCAGGTTTCGTTTCTGGAATGACAAAAAATACAATAATACCTGTAATTAGGCTACTTACAGCATCTGCGATAAATAAAACTAGATAAGATTGAGTCGCTATAAACCCACCAAGTATAGGACCCACCGTTGCTGAAAGATTAACAGCCACCCGTAGAACCCCAAACCCTTCTGCTTGTTTTTCTGGAGGTAGTAAATCTGCTACCATTGCTTGTCTCGCAGGACCTCCAAAATTGCCAATCAGACCCATGAATGCAGCGATGATGTAAAAGATATTCAAATCATCGATTAATCCCATTAAGATACTGCTTACACCGCTACCAATTAAGCCAACAAGTATCATAGCACGACGCCCGTATTTATCGGCTAACGCACCTCCCATTATACCACCGATTATATTTCCTGCCGAAAATATCGTAAATAGTAATCCTACTTGGGTTGGCACGACATTAAAACGTGCGGTCATATACAATGCAAAAAACGGAAACAGTAAAAAAAATCCCATTCTATCAATGAAAGTGGCGAGGACTAACACCTTAAATGTCCCGGGATATTCATTATATGAACGCTTAAATTTTGTGAACATGATTTGTCATCTTTTAATGAATTTATCTTTAAAAAGAATCAATCATAAAATATGTAAAAAAAAAAATTATCAACAAAGATTATGCTAAATTCTAATTATTGTCTACTAATAAACCTAGAGCTATTTAGTATATTTAATAAACCTATCTATCATTAATTATTGTGGTATTAATCAACTAAGGTGGAACAAAATTGTATGATTATTTATTAAGCGAAGAAAATATGAAATTTAGAGATGAAATTCGAGAGTTTGTAAAGAATGCTGTACCTCCTTCTTTACTAAAAAAAATGGATAAAGACGAGGTACAATACCCAAGTGAATGGTTACACGCCCTAGCCAAGCAAAATTTAATAGGTATAAGGTTTCCAAAAGAATATGGAGGCCGTGGATTGAATTGGGAAAGCGAAATAATTGCTCAAGAAGAAATAGGTGTATTAGGAAGTTCTTTAGCTTGCTTATTTTCATTACCAAGCATCTGTGGAGAGGCTATTAATAAATTTGGTACCGAAGAACAAAAGCTTAACTACCTTAAACCCATGTGTGAGGGAAAAAAATTTACCGCTGAAGCACTAACTGAACCCAGAGGCGGGTCTGATTTTTTTGGAGCGACATCTACAGCTGTGAAAGAAGGAGATTATTATATATTAAACGGAGAAAAGCGATTTGTAGTCGGAGCTGAAGGTGCTGATTTTTTCTTAGTTTATGCTAAAACTAATCCAAATGCACAACCCCGTGATGCTTTAAGTTTGTTTATAGTCGACAAAAGTGAAGCAGTAGAAGCAGCATATATATACGGTTTATTGGGTACTAGAGGTGGAGGAGCGGGAAGAATTATTTTTAAAGATGCAAAAGTCCCAAAAGAAAATTTAATAATGGGAGAGGGAGATGGAGGTAAAATATTCTATCAAATGATGGTTCCAGAGAGGTTGTCTACAGCTTCTGGCTTTATTGGATTGGCACGTGCTTGTCTACACATTGCTACCAAATATAGCACTAAACGAAAAGCGTTTGGACAGGTAATTAAGAATTTTCAGGCCATTAACTTCATGATCGCTGATTGTATTACATATTTAGACGCAGTAAGAGCAATTGTCTTTAATACTGCGAAATCAATAGATGCAGGTGCTCCACCTGCTCTCCAAAGAAGATTGGTTTCTGAATCCAAAAAGTTTTCAACAAAAATGTGTTGGAAAGTAATCAATAAATCAATGCAAATCATGGGTGGAATTGGATACACAACAGTCTATCCTATAGAAAGATTAATGAGGGACGCCCGTTTAGGCGAAATTTGGACCGGTACAACAGAAATAATGAACTTAATTATCCAGCACGAGTATTACAAGGAAATTTTAAGCGAAAAATGGATTGGTCGCGATGTGGAACTGGACGCTTTAGACGCTGAACACGAGGAAGAAAAACACTTTGGATAATTTTTACATTTTCTCTTTTATCTAAAATACACACCATTAACAAGAGGATTTAATTTTGTTTTGATAAATACCTAATTTTTACAAGAAGGTCTCTTAATTCCATTTTATCGCTATCAGTAGTAATATATTTCTTTTTAACACCTTTAGAAAGCGGAATTGTTTCTATTTTATTTCCTTGAAGCGAAACCATAGTACCAAATTTACCTTCTAAAACAAGTTTCATAGCCGCTAATCCAAATCGTAATCCTAAAATTCGATCGAAAGAATTCGGCGTTCCAGCTCGCATGGTGTGGCCTAGAACTACGCTCCTACATTCAAAATCTACACCATTATTTTGAAACACTTCTTTAAGATCATCTCTCATATTTAATTCATTAACAATTATCTTCGATATATTTAATTTCGCGAGGAGAGGATTACCATAAGTGTCTTTAGGTAATTTATCAATGGTTTCCTTTGAAATTGTTTTAAAATCTCGTTCTAATGATTCATTCTTAGGGTAAGCCCCTTCAGAAGTTGCTATTATATGATATTTGTATCCTGCTTTTGCTCTTTTTCTAAGAACATCAACTATATCCCTTTGGAAATCAAATGGAGTTTCAGGAATTAGTATTATATCAGCACCAGCAGATATTCCACTATACATGGTAAGAAAACCTGCGTCTCTACCCATAACCTCCACAACAAATACTCTTTGGTGAGACCGGGCCGTTGTTGTAAGATTATCCATAGCGTTTGACGCTAATTGTACCGCACTCCAAAATCCGAACGTGTAATGGGTCCCAAGCAAGTCATTATCTATCGTTTTTGGACAGCCGATTACATTCGCTTTTGAGTATTTACACATAGCATCAGCAACGCTTAAAGTGTCATCTCCTCCAATTGCAATTAACGCGTCAATACCTAATTCATTTAATTTATCTACCAAATCCTTAGCAACTTCTTCTTTAGATTCTGCTCCCTTAAAAGGATTAGTTCTGCTTGTGTATAAAATTGTCCCTCCAATAGTATGTAAATCATCGTGTTCTGCGATTTTAAGAGGAATCGTTAGATTTTCCATAAGGCCTTTCCAACCTTTAAGAATTCCAACGCATTCTATACCTGCATCGTAAGCTTTTAGCATAATTCCGTAAATAACTGAGTTTAAGTCCGGACAATCGCCACCCCCTGTGAGGATTCCGATTTTTTTAATTGTCATTTGATTTCACACTTTTTATAATTCAATTTTAAAAATATATATAGTTCGATTATGATAATTTCATTTATTACTTTAAATTTAATTCTTTTTGTTCGAATTTTTGAAACGAGTATTTTGATTCATCTTCAGGAATTATATAACTTCCTCCCCCCGTGTCAGTTATTATTAATGTAAATTCAAATTCTCCCTTTATCGCCTTATGTAGATCGTGTAAAATTTTATCAATTTCTTCTTCTTGAACATCGTCCTTTTCGAGATTTTTACGATAAATTAAAACGGCATTCTCAAACCTATATAATATTCCTTCAACATTGGTGTAGTAAAAATCGGCGTTTGGACCAGGCACTACGAATAATTCCAACTCTGGAATTTCTAATTTTCCATTGGGGGAACGATAGATTTTTGATTTTAAATCATTTTCATTTGAAACTCTCAAAGTCATTATTCCTGGAGTACTGTTGGCAGTCAAAGGAATTACATCATTATTAGAAAAATTACAAATGTTGCATTCAAATTTAATAAATAACATTTTATCTCCATCAGGCACATCATAAGTTGTTTTATGGATTCTTATCTTACCCTTTTTACATGAAGGGCATTTGAATGAAAAATCTACTTCATCATTTTTTGATTTTTCTGACAAAATTAATCACTATCTACATTTTAAGAAGTTAGGTCAAGGTTATTATTAATTTTCAACAATTTTAGTGTCGTCCTTATAAAATTTTTCCAGAAATTTTTAATTTATTGCTAGTTAATTTACCTTAGTAGTTCTATTTAAGATAATTTTATAAGTTTTCCAAAAAAATAACTATATTATTGTTTTACGGCTTTTAATATTATCAAATTTATAAGATCGATTAAATAAAAGGATAGAAAAAAATGAAGAATAATGGAACAGTAGAAATTACCTTCCACGGTCGAGGAGGACAAACCGCTATCACTGCTAGTCAACTTCTAGCTCAATTAGCTTACGAAGAAAGTTTTAAAGACGTTATTGCGATCCCAATTATAGGTGCTGAGCGAAGAGGTGCTCCAATTCAAGCATTCACTAAAATTTCAAGGAATAAACCTATAAAAACTTACGACAGTGTAGTCAATCCTGATTACATCATGGTTTTTGATACTTCTTTGTTAGAGATTCCAAGAGTGAAAGAAACGATTAGAGATGGAGTTACACTTTTAATTAATAGCGCTAAATCGATCGATTTAAGTTTATTTCCAAAAAACCTAAATATCTATTTAGTAGATGCAACTGGGATTTGTATAAATAGAGGATTCATGCATTCTAGTGGACCAATTCTAAATATTCCTATGTTAGGGGCTTTTGGTAAAATTACGGGGTATTACGATCTTAAGATTATGGAAAAAGTTCTTAAAAAAGAATATGGAGAAAATAGGTTAGAAAAAAACATGACTGTGGCAAAAGACGCTTATAATTCTGTAAGGGAGGTATAATTATGTCTGAATCTGAAAAATGGAAAAAAATTAATAAATCTAAAGAAGAACGCCCTAAAGTTCAAGAATATAAAAATTGGAAAGAACTACCTCCAATTCCTATTTCCTTCCCTATTGAAGGAAATATGGGGGCGACGGGTGATTGGAGAACATATAGACCTGTTATTGATCAAGAAAATTGTAATAAATGCGGATTTTGTTGGATGTACTGTCCCGAAGGTGTTATTGAAAAGAAAGAATATGGACATTTTGAAATTAATTTATTGTATTGTAAAGGTTGCGGAATCTGCGCAAAGGAATGTCCTACTAAAAATATTGAAATGGTTAGAGAGAGTGATATAAAAGATGGTTGAAGCCACAAATGATTTTGTTCAAGAAAAAGAAACGATAGTAATAAAAGGAAATGTTTCTGCAGCTTATGCCGCTAAGTCTGCTAGAGTTCAAGTAATAAGCGCTTATCCAATTACGCCTCAAACAACAGTAGTAGAAAAGCTTTCTGAATTTGTTGATAATGGATTAATGCCAGGAACTCAGTATATAAAAGTAGAATCTGAACATTCTGTAATGGCATCAATTATTGCAGCAAGTAAAGCTGGAACTCGAACTTTTACAGCAACGGCAGGACAAGGCCTTTTTTATATGTTTGAGATGCTTCATTGGGCTAGTGGGTCCAGATTACCAATTGTCACCACCATCGCATCAAGAGGGGCCGCACCGCCATGGAATATATGGGCCGATTTTACAGATGTTATTAGTTGCCGGGACACTGGATGGATGACTGCGTTTTGTGCGACTCACCAAGAAATTTACGACGAAATTTTAATGTCCTATAAGATATGTGAAGATTCCGACGTCCTTTTGCCTAAGTTCGTCGCCTATGGAGGATTTATATTATCTCACACATCTAAACCTGTAATAATTGAAGATCAAGATCTAGTTGATTCATTTTTACCACCTTTGCCAGATGAAAAGGGATGGCCTCATATATGGTTTGATCCGGAAAGGCCTCTAATGTTTGGAAATCTAATTATGCCATCGGGATTCTATTATGAATTCAGAATGAAGATTCACGATGCTATGGTTAGAGCTAAAGAGAAAATCAAGAGAGTAGCAAAAGATTTTGAAAAGATATTTGGTAGAAATTACGGAAATGGTTTAACTCAAGAATATAAAATGGATGGTGCAGATGTAGGAATGGTAATTTATGGGGACTTAGCTCTACAAATGGAACAAGCAGTTGATGATTTGAGAGAAGAAGGATATAAAGTTGGTATGATTAAATTAAGGCATCTTAGACCTTTTCCAGTTGAAGATATTATTGAAATTGCTAAAAAAGTGCCACTTCTTGGAGTTGTTGATAGAGCAACGGCGTTTGGAAGCCCAACGGGAGGACCCGTGAGTTGCGAGGTAAAGACCGCTTTACACGAAGTTAAGGGTACCGCTAGAATATTACCAATGATAAACGGTTTAGGCGGAAGAGAAGTTACTTTGGAACAACAAAAAGTTCAATTAAAAATGTTAATAAAACTAAACGAAACCGGAGAGCTCCCAAAAGATATGCTTTATGGCACTTTATGGGACGGATTATTAGAGGTGAAATAGGGAATGGTAAAATTAAAAGAAGCATTAGAATCTTGTCTAGAAGAATTTTTTCTTCCAGGCAATTCTTGTTGTGCTGGTTGTGGTCTCGAAATTGCCCTACGATGGGCAATGAAAGCATTAGGACCTAATACAGCGTTAGTATCGCCAGCTAGTTGTTTAAATGTAGTAGTAGGATTATGGCCTAAAACTGCACCAAATTTCCCATTTACAAACATGGCATTTGCAGCAGCAGCAGCGGCAGCAACTGGAATGTCTGCTGCCTTTAAAACAAAAGATTATCGATTTCCAGGTAAAGTATGGGGGGAAATGACAACTTTAGTTTTTGCTGGAGATGGAGGTACAACAGATATTGGTATTCAGGGTTTAAGTGGAGCTGCTGAAAGGAATTCTGATTTTATTTATTGCTGTTACGATAATGAAGCATATATGAATACTGGAATTCAAAGATCATCTAGCACACCACATGGAGCAATAACGACTACAACCACATTAGGAAAAGAACGATATAAGAAAAACCTACCGAGGATAATGGCGGCACATGAGATCCCTTATGTTGCTACTTGTTCTGTAAGTGAACCTCTCGATCTTTATGAGAAATTTAAAAAAGCAAAATCAATTGAAGGTTGTAAATATATTCACATTTTAGCTTCTTGTCCTCCTGGATGGGGTATTGCATCCGAAGATTCTATTGAAATACCTCGTTTAGCAGTTAAAACAGGTTCATGGATTTTATATGAAATCGAAAATGGTGAATTAACATTATCAAAAAAAAGCAAACCACTCTTAGATCCCACAAAAAGAGCTCCACTAATTGAATACTTATCAAGACAAAAACGGTTTTCAAAAATATCTGAAAAAGTTTTAATTGAACTTCAAGAAAGACTCGATCTTCAGTGGTCTAAAATCGCTGATGAATTATCATGCCAAGAAAACCATCATTGAAGCCTTTTTTATTAAATTATAAACTTATAATCCAAATGAATCCATATGGGTTTTTTAATAAAACTTAAAGGAAAAAAAATTCAAGATTTAGAATTTGTTTTCGAAACCGCAGTGGAGAACATTATTGAGGGTAAACTAATTGCTTTTCCAACTAATAGTGTATACGGGCTTGGATGTGATCCAACAAATCTAATTGCTATTGAAAAGATTTACGATATCAAGTATCGAGATCGTTCAAAAGGATTATTACTATTAGTTGCAGATATTGAAGAAGCAGAAAAAGTTGCGGATTTTAACAAAACAGGTTATAAATTAGCTGAACGCTTCTGGCCTGGTCAATTGACTTTAATATTAAATAAGAAAGAGCCCAATATTATTCCTCCAGAAGTTACGGCTGGTAAAAATACGATTGGTATTCGCGTACCAGAAAACGAGATCGTTCTTACTATTTTAAAAAAATTAAAAAAAAAAGGATATTTTGCTGGAATAATAGGAACTTCAGCTAACTATTCTGGAGAACCTCCATCGATAAGTGGGGACGAAGTAGCGAAAAAATTTTTAACACCAATAGATTTAATACTTGATGGGGGAAAAACCCAAACAAAAGTTCCCACAACAATCCTTGATTGTACATCGGAAAAGTTAAGGCTATTACGGATTGGGATCGTAAAAGAAGAGGAAATTGAAAATTTTATTGAATCAAAAAAAAATTAACTATTTGGAGTAAATATTGAATAACTTTAATTTATTAGTCTCAACTTCGAGATTTAACGAAGTAAATGCAAAAGCAGAAATTTGGTTTACTCTGTTAATGTGTGGCGATAAATATCCAATTATATTAGGGATCAAATATCCCGGATTAATAACTGCTACAACCAATATTGATAATAAAGAAGTGATACTTAAGATTAAAAAAATCCTTGAAAAAGATTCTAATTTTTTTCAATTCATCCTTAAAATTGTCCCTATTAATTACGTGTGTGAAACAAACCTAAAGGTAATAAAAGATTTTGTAGAAAAATATTACACTCTTTATTTTAACAAAGAAGATTCTTTTAAGATAGAATTGAAACGCAGAAAAAATGAGATCATCGAACGAGATACCATTATTGAATCAGTAGCAAAAATAATTAATAATAGAGTCGATTTGGATAATCCAGATAAAATTCTAAGGATTGAACTTCTGGGAAATGTTAGCGGGATATCGTTTCTAAATCCCGATGATATCATTATTATACCTAATAAGTATAATCAGTTCTAAAAAGATCTCCTTTTCTCTAAACTTAATAAAACCATTTTTTCACATATTAAATCATTCAACGCTTTATACGAGCTTTCTAAATTTAAAGAATTTATATCTAATATGTCGTTATTATATCCGTAAGACTTCAAGACAGTTAAAATCTGGTTGTCAGAAAATTCAAAATAATTTTTGACGATTCTAAACTTATCAATAGATAAATTTCCTATATTTATCCTTATATCCTTGGAATGCAAATAGCTATTAATTTCGATATTTACTTGCTCAAAATTATCCTTTAGAGAGATGATACAAAAACTTATTCTTCTATTTTGTAAATTATAATTATTCACACCAAAACATTCGAGGCCTAGCTTTATTTGTCTTTTAGCTGCTAAATATAGAAGTAATTCAAGATTTTTTTTATTTGAAATATTAATTTCAGTATAGAAGGCTTTTTGGACGAAATAACAAGCACGTAATATATGTTCCTGGTTTAGAATATATCTATCGTTGAAGAATTGTAAAACAATATCAGCATAATGACTTTGGATAACCTCAATTAATTCCACTAATTTGTTTATTTGAACATCTTTGGGATCAATCTCAATCTGGTTAATTCCAATGTAATAGTTAGAAACTCCATTTAAATTCGTAATGGAATAGATTTTCATAAAGGTAAACTCCACCTAAACCATAACGGCATTAACATAAAGTTAATTTTAATGTATATTAAAAAAGTCAATAAAAAAATCAAATATAATGAAAATATCCAATCTTTTGAGGAATATCTAATTGTATAATAAAACGTCCGACCTTTTTTATTACCAAAAGATCGTGATTCTAAGGCTTCTGCTACGTTAAAAGCTCTTCTTATAGAACTAACTATAAGAGGAACTAAGAGAGGAAATAGGTTTTTTATTTGATTTATAATCCCTTTTTTTTGCATTTCATAACCTCGACTCTGTTGAGCATCGATGATATTTTGTGTTTCTAGAGCAATAGTTGGAACAAACCTAAATGCTAACGAGAAAGAAAACGCATACTCGTATGGGATTTTCATAGTAATTAGGGAAAGAGCTAAATCGTTTGGATCTACAGTTAAAAAAAACAAAGAAAATGCTGAAATCATTATGGAAATCCTTAAGATCATACCAATGGAGAACGATAATCCGTTTTCATCAATAAATAGAGTATTAAGAACAATAATAAAAACATAAAGGAAAGACATTCCCTTGATGCTCTCTAACCATTTTTTAAACAACCTTCCTATGATTATTACTGGGAGTAGGGTTATTAAAATTAGTAATAAAGGGATTATTTCTTGAAATAATAGAGCGCTAATGGTGTATGTTACCGCTAGTAATAATTTAGCTCTTGGATCTAAATTGTGGAGAAAAGTCTCTTTTTTCAAGAATTTGAACGCGCTCAGAAACTCTAAAGACATATATTAATTTTCCTCCTTTAAATTGTGGATTTACTTTTCAAATAATTATCCAAAAAATTAATCATATCGCTTTCTCTAATAACTTCTTTAGGAATAGTAATTCCTATTTTTTGAAGTTCTTTTTTGAATAGATATATTTGTGGCATAATTAATGAAGATTTTGATATTAAAAACTCGTTAGTAAAAATACTCTGCGTTGGACCGTCCGCAATAATTTGTCCTCCACTCATCAAGATTGTCCTTGGAACATGCTCTACTGTGAATTCTATGTTATGTGTTACTATTATTATTGTTTTTCCTCTTTTTAATTCGTTTTTTATTAATCCAAGGAAGAAATTAATCTCTTTTGCGTCTTGCCCTAATGTTGGTTCATCAAAAACTAGAATGTCAGGATTACGACATATAATAGAAGCTATAGCTAATTTTTTTGATTCTCCACCAGATAAGTTTAATGGGGATCTTTTTCGATATTTTTCGAGATTAAATTCCTTTAGTATTTGATCGACTTTTATTTGGATTTCTTCTTTATTAAAATTTAGATTTTTCAAGGAGAATTTAATTTCATCTCCTAATGTATTAGAAAATAATTGATGCATAGGATTTTGGAAGATAACTCCAACTTTTTTAGATATCATAGCAATAGTTTTTGAATCAATATTTTCTCCTTCTATAAAAATACTTCCATTTGTTGGTCGGATTAAGCCATTAAAAGTACGAATCAAAGTCGTTTTTCCCGCTCCATTTTGCCCCATTATTGCAATAAATTCGCCTTTTTTAATATTTAACGAAACTTGCTTTAACGCAATTGTTCCGTTTGAATACACATAATCAACATCGTGTACCATTATTAAAGGGAGCGAATTTTTATCCATCATGACTATTTCGAGTTATTCAATCATTTTTAATGAACTTATGGCATCTTGAATAGAAACTGGAATATCGTATTGAAATTGATTTCTATTTTTTAATTCGTTAAAAATTGAATATATTTTTGGTTTATTAATATTCAAATTCTCAAATGTGCTAGAATTTATGACTTTATCCTTAGCACCATGAGCTACAATCTCACTTTCTTTCATTAAAATTATATCATCTCCTATTGGGAGAAGTAAATCCATTCTGTGTTCGCTAATTATGACGGTTATCTTCTTTTCGACTTGAATTTTTTTTAATAGGTTTAAAATTTTTCTTGCAAATAATGGGTCCAAGTTTGCTGTTGGTTCGTCCAAAACGATAACTTCAGGTTCTAATACTAAAATTGAAGCAATAGCAACTCGTTGTTGTTCACCACCACTTATCTCGAAAGGTGCCTTATCTATTATACCTTCAATTTCAGTTATTTCTACAACTTCCTTAATTTTTTCTCCTATTTCCTCTCTTGGAACTCCTAAATTTTCCAAACCGAAGGCTATCTCATGTTCTACATTCATCGTAATTAGTTGGTTTTCAGGATTTTGAAATACGATTCCAACTTCGTTAGATAATTCAGATATTGTTGTTTCAGTGGTGTTTTTTCCTGAAATTTCTACATACCCTTTATAATAACCAGCATAAAATTGGGGGATCAATCCATTCAAACATCTAATTAATGAAGTTTTCCCAGATCCCGTCTCCCCAGCTAATAAAATAAATCTATTCGATCCTATTTCCAAATTAATTTTTTTAAGCGCATACTCGTCGTTTCCTTTGTATCGAAAATGAAAATTATTAAATTTAATCAAGCTCATGAAATAGGATACCCATTATTCTTTTTACTTTATAAGGATAGTTAATTAATTAAAGTTTCTTTTATTTTATCGATTAATTGATTGAGACTTTCTTTTACATCATTCTTACCATTCAAGGTAGCAGCACCATCATGTCCGCCGCCATTCGCATTATTTATTTCTCTAATAATTTTCCCGAGATGTAGGCCGGTTTTTAGGCAAATTTGTTTTTTTGCTCGAGTGGTGATTCTATAATCAGATTTATCTTCAGATACGACAATTCCAACATCAAAACCCACTTTTATTAAGATTGAAGCAGTAAAGCTACTAAGATGTGTCACTCCTATTAACCAATTGTTAATTCGAATTAATTTAACTCTTTGAAGCGCTTTAATTCGTGCTATTTTCTCTGAGAGGTCTACTTCTCTTTCTAGTAAGAGTAATACATCTTGAATTTCTAACTGATCCTGTAAGATATTATTTAAATTTTTTATTGTTCCGGTATTTCCATACTTGAGAAATCCAGAATCGGTCAATATTGCTGATACAAGGAAATATCTATATGGTATTGGAAGATTTATGTTGCAATCATTAATTATTTCAAACACTATCTCTGATGTCGAAGAATAATTATCAAAAATCATATTAAACAACGAAATGTTACCTGGATAATTTTTCCGTAAATTTATATGATGATCTATAAAGATATGAGGAATATCCAAATCTAAATTATCAAATATCTTTATTTGGTCTAGATTGTTAGAGTCAACTATTACGATAACATCGATATCTGATAAATCAACATTTTCTTGAAAGGTAAAGTTAAAGTTTGGAAATTTCTTGCTAAATTTGTTTACAAAACTTTTTGTATGCTTAGAGAATCCTGAAAAAGTTAAATGTACGGTTTGGTTAGGGAAATAATTTTCAAAACAATATTTTAAGACTATTCCTGATGCTGCTGCATCGATATCTGCTAAATTATGAGTGGTAATTAAGAGATTTTTTTCTTTTAAAAAGTTTAAAAAATCCTCTTTTTTAGAATTAGGCATAAATATTTCATTAAATTATTGGTTTTGAAGATCTGCTTGAAGCGATTTTTGCATATTTTCAAAAGTGCTCTTTGTCCTTTCTATTTTTTGAGCAAGCGTGGTCGAACGCATATTTAAGGTTTCTTTATTGGATTTTTTTTCTGCTAGAAGCTTATCTCTTTCGCTTCTAACCATTATCCCACCGATTTGCTTATAAACTATTGTATCGGGGCTTGCTTTTTCTAACTCCTCCAACGCAAGGTCTGTTTCTCTGATAGAACTGTCAATTTGAATCTTTTGTTGCGTTAGGAGTTCTAAAGTTTGACCGATCTGAGTTAAATTTTGAAATTTTTTCTTTGTTTCATCATCTAATTGATCTAAGTTTATTGTCAACGAAAATCACAAAATTTGTTTTTTTAATAATAGTATCAAATTAAGTGTGGAATATGAAATTTACGAATAATTTAATCTAAAGCTTATTGCGTTTCATTTACAACATTCAGAACGCCTTCAAATATCCGACCAAAACTGATGATTTCATTAATTGTTGCTCTGAATGCGGTAATATCTTTACTTTCTATTGAAAAAATTAGGGATTTTTCTTCTTTTTTTAAAGATATGGTAGATCTTTTTGATTTTAGAACTTTAAATTCAGGTAAAAAAGAGTTATAAGAATAATTACATAATTCAAGAGTTTTAAATTGAAATTCTAAAGTTGATTTAATAAATAGTAAGTTATTTTTGTTCATTATTCTTCTACAGCTTCTAACTCTCGTTGCTTTCTCTTGGCTATTCTAAAGGATTCAGCACCACGAGGAGTTTGGGTGTCATAAGCACCACCAGTAAACTTAGCATTGCATTTTTTACAATGCCATATACCTGTGGAGATTCTATTAATTGATCCTCTTGTTTCGCATCGTGGGCATTTTAAATTACCACTTTTTTGTTTCTCCATTACTAATCGCCATTTCTTTCTAACATTAGCTCCATAACGCGCTCCAAAGGTTGCGGATATCCCAGTTTTTTTAGTTTTACCCATATCGTTCACTAGTTTCTTTTATAATGATGTATTTAAATAAAAACTATTATAAACTTTAAATTTTTCCAATGAGGAAATAAGAATTCCTCTTACCAATTGCCAACCGTATTATCTGAATCAACCTTTAAATAATGCTTTAAACAAAGATAGAGTGACATTTTTAATCATCGCAATTTTTCGATTTTAGTTCAATCGTTTGGAACTTTCGAGATCGATGGAATAAAAGGAGGACATGGAGTTTTTGAAATTTTGAGAAAAGTAAGAAAAGTAACTTAAATTAAAAAATGAATTGGTCATGTTTCTTATTAATTAAAAATAAAAGTTAAAAAATTTAAATTATTTAAAAATCTTAATCCTAAAGCTTGTATTGCCAAAGATTTAAATCTTTCCTGATTTTCTTGCCAAACTTTATAGATTTTTTACTTAACATCTCTATTTCTTCTATAGAAAAAGTAGCAAATCCACTTTTTTGAATCGATGTTATTTTATCTTCGGTTACCGAAATTGAAATTCTTCCATCGCATACTAATTCTTCTGGTAAACTCGGATCTAAGAAAATAATATCTCCTATTTTTCCATAAGTTAAAACTATAGGTAATTCGTTCACAAGTGTATCTCCCTTCCAATATTTTCCCGTCCATACAACTTCCTCGTTCTCCCATTTACCTTCAGGGATTTGGCTTGAAATTAACGCAGTTAAAGCACTAATGCCACCAGCATCAATTAAATTACCCGAATAATTAATGACATAAATATCTACGAATATAATATAGACGGCTTTTTTTTCCTTTATACACAACTTTTTCGTTTGAACACAGTCTGCATGGCGAATTCCCCTATCAACAACGCGTGCTAATTCTATAGATTGTTCGTTAGGAGGACCTCTTTCAAACAAAGGAGATGCTAAAGGTAGTAGTTCGGCCATAAATGTACAAACTCCCTCGTTAGGAAGATCTGGAAATGGTGTACCTACATCGTACTTGACTCCAGTGATCACTTGTGTTTTTCCTAAAGAAACCTCAGCAGATCCTTCCGCTGAAGCTATTACATTACTTTTAACACTCCAGTCTCTTTGTTGCCAAAGACCTCTGCCATCTATTCTTTCTTCTTTTTTCAGATTAGAAAGAATATAATTCTTTTCTATAGTTGATATCACTCGCTTTATATTCATCATTATTTTTTCTCTCCTCTGCTGTATTCTTCTTGAATTTCGATATATTTCTTTTTCAACGCATCTAGTTGAATTTCATAGATTTTAGAAAATGCATTTTTAGCAAGACCTAAACACTTGCTAAATTCTTCTAAATCCGTTTCACCATCAAATTGAAGTAATGACAGTTCTTCGTTAAACCATGTTATTGCACAAGGTAAATCTGCTTCACCGGCTTTATCTTCTATCCCTGATAGATCAGTTATTAATTCTCCATCAATTTTACCTACAGCAACGGCGGTTACTAAACTTCTCATGGGAACACCTGCATCTGCAAGTGCTAATGCTGCAACAGTGATACAAGCACATCGTGTTCCACCATCAGCATCCAAAACGTTGATATAAACCTCAAAAGCTGTTCCAGGATAAAGTTCTAAAAATAGAACTGGTTTCAGGCAATCAGATATTACCATTGAAATTTCTTTTTCTCGGCGCCCAGGAGCAGGGCGTTTTCTTTCAAACACCGAAAAAGTTGCCATCCGATAAAAAACGCGTAAGATTCCTCTGTCCGGTTTTGCTAAATGGTGAGGATGTACTTCTCTAGGTCCATAAACGGCAGCATAAATTTTGTTGTTACCCCATTCTAAGTAAGCTGAGCCGTCAGCATTTTCTAAGACTCCAACCTCCATTTTAATAGGTCTCAACTCGTCCTTATCTCGCCCGTCTAGCCTCTTACCGTCGTCACGAAATAACTTCTCTGGATACTCATCTTTAATAATTAACGGCATTTAATTCATACCTCTTATCTTTTTTTCATTCTCAATATATTCAGACATTCGGTCTGTTAGCCCAACAGTATGGGCTTCTTTTTCTATTTTTCGTATCGCATCTATTAATAATCTTTCATGAGCCAAATCTTCGCCTTTTAACCAAATACGACCATTTTGGGTCACAAATATATTACTTTTAGTTAGGTTTTTTAACATTTTAATCATCGAACCACTACGCCCTATAACGCGGGGTATTTTTGGAGGGTCAATTGTGATTACTAATCCATCTCTTCTTTTACCTAAATATTTACCCACGGTTGTTAATTCCGGTTTATTTAACCTGTCTGCCGAAAGTA
Organism: Promethearchaeota archaeon; assembly: GCA_030615235.1. Taxonomy (GTDB): domain Archaea; phylum Asgardarchaeota; class Lokiarchaeia; order Sigyniarchaeales; family SOKP01; genus SOKP01. Next base: position 2,113 of record JAUWZR010000020.1, on the reverse strand, counting down.
CTTTAACTATTAAAATATCTCCGATTTCATACTTTTTCGTAGAATTATCATGATTATCAGGTGCTCCGCCTCTGTAACCTCTCGGTTTTCCTCTTGGTACGGTGTTTTTAGGTTTTAAAATACCTCTATCTTTCGCGTTTATATCACAAATGTATTTAACGGGATTTTTATCAGTAACTAACGCAATTACTTTGTCTCCTGGACGGGGCGTATAAAAACCTCTAAGGGGAATTACATTAATATAATTTCTCTTAACTTGTTTTAATCCAATATTTAAAGAAATAATCTTAGATCTATCTTTATTAAATATCGTTCCACGTCCCGGTAGAAAATTTTTTGTATCCTCTGTTAAAACTTCTCCAGGTACTACAAGATCGCGGGAAGTTTGCTCGTCATCAAACTCATCGACATCTATGTCCTCAGAAGTGTCTATTGTAGGATCTTCAATATGTTCATCTTTCTCGTGTTCCATCTCTTAAACTCACATTTTTTTATTATTTATGCTTTTACTTAACCAATGTAGTAAAAAAAAAATTTATATAGAAATTAGTCAAAAATTATTCGGCTAAGATTTCATAATTTTAGTTTGAACTCTTCCATGAGTAAGTTTATTTAACTTATCTACTAATTCCATCTGCAAACCTGCTGGCAAACTAACAACTGATACCCACGATCCATCCGATTGCCACTCCTCTTTCTTAATTTGCGCTAATTGTGCTACTATGTTATAACCTTTCGCTGTAAATACAGAAGGTATTTTAAGCGCGAGTTCTACCTGTTCCATCCGAATAGGTATGATTGACCGTATTTGTTTAATAACATCATCTACCTGTTCTTCTGCGTTTCTCATTAAGTCAACTTTAACATTAGCTTCTTCTATTGCTTTCTCGATTCTCTGATAAGGATGTGGCTTCTTATTTTGAGGATTTATCGCATTTTTGGTAATAATAGTTATAATTTGTTTTAATTTTTTTTCCTTCTCTTCATCTCTTTGCGCACGAGTCCATTGAATCTCCCCATCTAGTAAAATATGGCCCGCTATAATTCTCCCTTCTGTAGTGTTAAATACAGCTTCCATATCACCATCGGTAGCTTTTTTTCCTCGCCTTAAATCCTCAAATACAATAAAACTTTCGAAAATTAATTCAATTGCCATCTTAGGATTTTTTAGAAGTTCGTGTACAGAAACGCGAGATTTATCCTTTCCTTCTACAAGACGCTTATTGATTTCGTCTCGAATCATTTTTTTCGCTTCCCAAGCTTGATCTGGGGCTAACAGCATTTCAAATGTTCGACCCTCTTTTTCAATGCGTCCGATTATAAAACCACCTAAATCTATCCGCGCTCTGCCTATCATTGAAACTTATCTCTATTTACTTTATGGAAATATCTCGTTTCTATATGTTTTTTGCCTTCTATTATTAGATAAACGTTAATTTGAGATAACCTTGAATCAGATATAATTGTAAGAAGATTATATTATAGCTAATAATTCTTTCTTTTCTTGATCATTTAAAAGTTTAAATTTTAAATCGTCTTTCATAATGAAAGCTACATCACAAGTATCCTTATTTAATTTTTCACCCATTATTTCCTTCAAGGTCCTTAGAGGTAATAATTTTAGGTCCTCATCATTAATATCTTCTTTATAGTTTTCTTCAAGGTAAGCTCTTGCTTCAGTCGCTCCTGACCCAATCGCAAAGGCTTTATACCCCCACATCGCGCCACTTGGATCAGTTAAATACAAGGAAGCTTCTCCATTGGAATCAACTCCAGCTATAAGGAAACTTACTCCAAAAGGCCTCACGCCCGCATTCTGGGTAAACAATTGAAGGTATTCGCAAATGTTTAAGGTGCTATCTTTTACAGAAATTTTTTCATCATAATTTAAAATATTAACCTGTGCTTGGACGCGAGCTCTATCAACTAAAACTCTTGCGTCAGCTGTTAAACCTGCAATGGCTACTCCGAAATGGTCGTCAACTTTAAATATTTTCTCAGAGCCAATAATCTCTTGAAGCTCGGAACTCTTTTTCTCAACGGTAAATACTACAGAATTATTATTTCTACATACAATAGCCGTTGTTCCTCTTCTCACAGCTTCTATGGCGTA
>JAUWZR010000059.1 GCA_030615235.1 Promethearchaeota archaeon | reverse complement strand
TTATTAAATCTAAGCGTATTGTTGGTTAATATCTACGTAATTTTAAGCAAAAAACATTTGATATAAAACTAATCACGTCTTAAATATAATTTAGATAAAAACAAATTTCGTTTAATATTACTATGGCAAAAGAGGTCATCCTCTGCTTAAGTTATTTTGATTCAATATTGGGTCCTAACCTACTCTATTGTAGTTCTCCATTAAATCCTCAAGAACATCCCGATTTAGGTAGAATTCTGGAATTCACTGAGGAAGAAGGAAATTTTATATTTACTTTTAGAAAGTACCAAACTATTAATCACATTTTCTATATTGACTCAGAATTTGCACGAGGGGGAAAAGAACTCCTAATGATAACTTATATGATTAGAGCCGCTTACTTTAAGGACGAAATTACTGATGTATACAATTATTTATTATCTAAAGCCCTTGATTTAGAATCTTACGCTTCTGAACTTAAAAATCTTCAAGAACTTACAGAATTACTACATAGTCATAAAAATCATATTACTCAAAAGAAAATTCTCAACATAGCATCTAAAGAATTTAAAGAAAAATTCCTTAACCTATTTCAAAATTATTTAGAAAAAATGATGCCTCGAATAGATATTAATACATCCTTATTAGATAAGGGAAATTTGAAGAAAATTTATGTTTTTGGACCAATAAACGCAGGAAAAACTGAGCTCGTAAAGAACTTAGAAATAATTCAATTTCTCCGATATAAGAACAATAAAATGAAACGGAATCTGTCAAGTAAAATTTACGACTTCATAATCGATAACATCGAAGTTTTGACCTACGAATGTATTGATGAGGATACGGATGATGAAAGAACTAAATTGTATGAAGATTGTATAGATAATGCTCAAGGCTTTATCTTAATCTATAATGCCTCTAATAAGGAATCTATTAAAGAAACCATTGAAATGTTCCAGTTAGTATTAAATAGGTGTCAAGATAAGGGAGATTCTATGCCAATACTTATTATTGGCAATAAATTTCACGACAAAGAAGAATTACCGCCTGATTTGATACTCGAAAATTTCGAACTGAATGAATTAGCTGAGTGTGGGTTATTGATCCAATCTTATTCCATTAACGTACTCAGCGAAAATGAAAAAATAATTGAAGCAATTCGCTGGCTCTTAAAGCAAATAATATAAATTTACTTCACTGCAACTAAATATTATAAAAGATCTATATGTAATCGAGGATCTAATTACATTCCTATTTATAAGGAGATTTCCACTTTCTGTAGTAAAGATCGTATTTCTTTAATAAATCCTTTGGATCCAATTGCCGTTCTTCTTGGATTGCTTTTAGAGCTTCAAGTACGATTTCAGTTTGCAAAAGCTGAAATTCTTGGCCCTTTAAATCACTGGTAGTAAGATACCGATTCCCTATTTCATTTGCTTTTAGTTTATCCATCGTGTTTATATTATAAATATCCATGAAATAACCAATTACAAAGGTTCCAAGCAAAAGCACCGGAAATATTACTATTAACATCCAAAAACTTATCTCAAAAGCTAAAGAAATTAATGATATAGCGCTGACGGAAGATACCGCAATTGTATAATAGGATTGGCCCAACTTAAGCCGGGACAACTGCCTTCCAATAAAATGCGCACTCTTTACTCTTTTTACTACATTTGATTTTTTCAGTCTTAACATTTTATCACATCGAATATATTAAATTGGTTTTTTTTAAACTACTAAAATTTGAAAAATACGGTATTATTTATAAAAAAATTTCAGAAAATTACGATTTATCATAATATATTGACTTCATAGTTTTATTAATTAGAGGCTAAACCTTTTTTATGGTGGGTAGATATGTTATAAATATTATGAGCAAAATGCAAGTTCCTATTATTATTACAAAAGAAGACTGTCACAAATGTCACGAGTTAGTTGGCTGGCTTAAAGAACACAAGGTCGAATACATAGAGCACGATATTGACGACGAAGAATTCGTTCAAAAGTTGTTACACGATAATAACTTCCTTAAAACTTTCTGTGACGCGGATGGGTGTATTGTAAATACGCCAGTTGTAATCATGAACGGAAAGTATTGGTTCAAGGAGCTCTGGGGCATCTCAGGACTCAGAAATATGGAAGCTAAGAAAATATTTGGAGTTAAATAAGTTCTCCTAATTTTAGTTCGTTATTTATTTTTATTTTTTCTTAACTTTGGAAATAATTTTCCTACTTAGTTTCTAACGATTTTTGATGAAATAAATAACTAAATAAATAAATTTAGTTTAGTAAATGTGATAGGATTATTTCTGATGTTTATCAATGGAGGAAAAATTAGTATTGAGAGAATTAGAATGGGCATATCCTTTAAGATGGGATGAAATTAAAGAAGTAAGCACTGATATTTTAATTCTAGGAGGTGGAATAGCAGGATGCTGGGCTGCAATTGCAGCCGCAAGAAAGGGTTTGAAAACTACTTTAGTTGAAAAAGGCGCAACAATTAGAAGTGGAGCTGGAGGATCTGGTTGTGATCATTGGGAATCAGCAGCTACTAATCCGTGTTCAAGGGTTACCCCTGAAGAACTGACAATGGCAATGATAAAAGATCATAATGGCTATAATAATGGAATTTCACACTATATCGAGTGTAGAGAAGGTTATGATCGTCTTTTAGAATTAGAAAAAATGGGAGGGAAAATTAGAGATACAGGAAATGAATTTGTAGGCGCTGAATTTAGAGATGAAAAAACTCAATTTTTGTTTTCTTATGATTATGAAAATAGATTTACCTTAAGAGTGTGGGGAACTACATTTAAACCTGCCCTTTATAAGGAATGTAAGCGTTTAGGTGTCGAAATCTATGATCGTGTAATGGCAACAAGTTTGATAATGGATGTAAACAAACAACCATCTAAAGTTTTGGGGGCTACTGGAGTGAATGGACGAACTGGACGATTTTTCGTTTTCAAATCTAAAGCTACAATATTATGTATGGCTCGTCCAACACGTATATGGCTTTTTTCATTAGGCTTACCAGGTATTTCTGAATTTCGACCACTTCAATGTATGGGAGATGGTCATGCGATGGCTTGGAAAGCGGGTGTTAAATTTACAATGATGGAGAAATCTTTAAGAGGACAGTGGTCGGGTGATCGAAGTTATCCACCATATGGAACTGGTAATACACACAATACATGGTATGCTTGTTCGATGGTTGATGCTGATGGTAAAGAGATTCCTTGGATTGATAGAGACGGCAATATCCTCAAGAGTGTTTCTCAACGCTATCGACCGTCACCCGGTCAAAAATTTTTTCTGAAAGGAGGTGGAGAATCTGAATTCCCTTTATATGAATATCAAGGTCCAGATACTCTACCCGTTGAGAAACTTTTAGAAAACGGATATAAACTTCCTTTCTATGCGGACTTACCAAGTATGCCTTCACATGAGCGAAATGTTATATGGAATCTAATGGTTGCGCAAGAAGGAAAATCAAGAATTCCTATCTTCCAGAGATATGAAGAAGCGGGATTTGTTCCTGAGAAAGATTTGCTACAAAGTTATGGAAAAGGATGGACTTCAGCTTCTTTTCTCCCACGTGAACGACAACTCTTTGGAACACCCGGTGGAATAATAAATGATTGGAAGCTAAAAACGAATCTTGAGGGACTTTATGCAGCTGGTGATCAGTTATTTGCATCAGATTGTAATGGTCATGCTGCTGCTACTGGTTATTATGCTGGAAGGCACGCTGCTGATTATGCAATCCAAACCTCTCAATCAATTTTAGACAATCAACAAGTTGAGTTTGAAAGAAGACGTATAAATTCCCTTACAAATAAAAATGAGGGATTAGGATGGAAGGAATTCAACCTAGCCATCACAAGAATTATGCAGAATTATTGTGGTGAGATTAAAAGCAGAGAACTCTTAAATATTGGATTAAAACTATTAGAAAATTTGGAAACCAAAGAAGCTCCAAATTTATACGCTCGAAACCCCCATGAGTTAATTCGCTCATTAGAGGTTATTAATATACTTACCAACGCAAAATTGATTATTAATTCTTGTTTAGTACGTAAAGCAAGTTCTAAACATTTACATTTTATTCGTTCAGATTACCCCGAAATGGATCCCCTTGAATGGCATAAATTTATTACTGTAAAACTTGAAAATAATAAAGTAAAGGTTGGGAAACTCCCAATTGATTATTATGGTTCTCTTAAAGAGAATTATGAAATTTATAATGAAGAATATACAAAAAAGAGGATCATCTCATGAATAAAAAAATTTATGTAGACCAAGAATCAAGAATTGTAAATCCAATAATTTTTGACCAAAATTTATGCACGGGGTGTAATAGATGTGTAGAAGCATGTCAAGTAGATCTTTTTATCCCAAATCCAGAACGCAAAAAACCTCCAATCGTTCTTTACCCAACTGAATGCTGGTATTGTGGTTGTTGTGTAATGGAATGCCCAAAACCAAATGCAATTAAGCTTAATCCCCCATTGATGAATCAAATTTATTGGAAAAGGAAAAGTGAACATAAATATTGAAAAAATCGCTTTTCAAACCCAAAATAAACCTCTGACGGTATAATGTGAATAATATAATTTAAAAACTGTGTGATGAAATGAGTAAATTAAAGAAGATGATCAGTTCAGCACAAAAAGCAATGATTTTTGTAATGAATTTGAACAAGAATGATGTTGTTTTAGTAATAACAGATAATTTTACTAAAATGGTAGGTGAAGCATTTTATGAAGCTGCCATTGAGTATGGATCTGCTGCAAAATTATATTTTTTACCGGAAAAATCTCGTCCATTGATAGATGTGCCAAAAGAAATGAGAGAATTAGTAAAGGGAGCAACAATTGTGATTAATGTATTTAAAGGAATACCGGAAGAAACGCCATTTAGAATTAAATGGGTAAAATCAGTTCTTAGCACCAGATCAATTAGAGTAGGTCATGGACCAGGTATTACTAAATCTATGTTGATTGATGGACCTATGAACATTGATTATGAGTTGATGGTAAAAAATGCAGAAACTATGATTAAAGGTTTTGAGAATGCTAAAATTGCACAAATTAAAGCACCAGGAGGAACAAATATCGAATTGTATATTGAAGACCGTACCTTTTCGAATGATGCAAAAATTACTAAAGAACCCTATTTTTCCAATCTTCCTTGTGGAGAAATATGGTGCGGCCCTATTGAATCTAAAGGCGAAGGTATTATTGTTTGTGATGGTTCGATTGGCGATATAGGCAAAGTAAGAAAACCTTTAAAAATTGTTGTAAAAAGCGGTCAAATCATTACGATCCAAAGTGAAGATCAAAAACTAGTTGAAAAAATTGAAGAGTTGATCAATTTAGATGAACAAGCAAGAGTTATTGGAGAATTAGGAATAGGGCTTAACCCAGGTGCTAAATTGCGAGGAATTCTTCTTGAGGATGAAAAAGCGATTCAAACTGCTCATATTGCCTTCGGAAATAACACAGACATGGTTGGTGGTCAAAATAAATCAATAACTCATAGAGATTTCTTGTTCTATAAACCAACAATAAAAGTTACCTTTAAAGATGGTTCAAAAAAGATTTTAATGAATAATGGGGATTTCTGTTATTGAATTTGGTTAATTTCCATTTTTAAATTCAGCTAATCTTTTTATGACTTTTCTAATTGTTTTTAACCCAACTTCGTCGTTTTGAACTCCTTCCTTACCGTTATCCCTACTCCATAAAGAAGCACCCAGGTTAGCTCCAAACGCACCTCCAGAAACGGTTATTATATGATTCTGTTGGTAAAAATCTAAAATACTTCTTATCGCAATTTCTTGCCCACCATTTCTATCTCCTCCTACCGCAAGAGCTATTCCATATTTATCATCAAATACATTAGGATTTTTAGCCACTAATCCACGACAGCGATCAAGTATTGTTTTAAGCTGCCCTGACATATTTCCTTGAAAAACTGGCGTTCCTAAAAGTAAAAATTTCGATTCTTCTAATTTAAGGTAAAGTTTCGAAATATCATCATCGTTAATGCATCCTTTTTTCTCTCTGATACAATAATCGCAGTGAGTACAAAATTTGATTTCTTTGCCTCTTACCGTCCAGTATTCAATTTCAAAGTTAAATTTTTCAGTTGCGTAACTTAAAGCGTATTGCACAGCAAAATCAGTTCCTTGTTTTCTGGGGCTTCCACAAATGCCTAATAATAAATTCTTGTTTTCCACCATAATAATATTATTACATAATTCTATCTTTAATTATTACTATTCATTTTTAATCTAAAAAATGTTTTAAATTCTTCATTACTACAAATAACGATGGAATCGACCAAATCGAGCTTAGCAAGAATTAAAATTAAATTCCCAGATCAGTTGTGGATTTCTGAGATTTTCAAAAACTTTCGAGATATCCGTATGGAAATTGAACATTTTCTTCCCTACGATTTTGAAAACTCAATAGGTAATTCTATAATTGAAATATTTCACTACAATATCGATTTAATAATGGAGGAAGTTAAAAACCATAAATCTGTAATTGATATCAGTATTCTAGAAAAGGATGAAAAAAGGGTTAAATTCAATGTCAAAACTAAGGATCCCTTTCTTTTGTACGCGATAATTAAATGTGGTGTTTTGGTTAATTTCCCCGTGCGAGTTAGAGAGGGATATGCATATTGGAGGTTAGTTTCAAAAAGGGAGAGTATAGACAAACTTTTAACGCTATTTGATCAGAAAGGTATCGAATATACACTTCTCAGAATTGGAAATTCTCCCTATAGCGTTGACGACGATAAGAATAAGCTAACATTAGATGAATCTACAATTTTGAATAAAGCTATAACTTCAGGCTTTTTTGAAATTCCAAGAAAAATTTCTTTAGAAGAATTAGCAAATGTGTTAGGAAAATCAAAATCTGCTTTATCTGTTACTCTTAGAAAAATAATAAAAAAAAAAGTCATGTTCGAGATGTAGTTACTTGTAAATTGAGTATATTTTACCAATTTACAATCCTTCTAATTTTTAATTTTAATAATGCTCTTGAATTTGTTCTCCCAAAAAAGTTGCGACTTTGGAAATATTAAAAGGCCATACATAGGAGAACTGAGTGTTAGGGAATTTTTTTCGTGCTCTTTCGATAGCTTCCGGTATATCTTTTTCTGAGTGTTCGCCGCCACGAGTCATCATGGGAGTAATTACGATAATTTTTTCAGAACCGACCTTGCTGGCTGCATCGAAAGCCTCTTCTAAAGAAGGAGAACAAAATTCATTAAAACCAACTATTACTTTATAACCAGTCTGACTTGATAATTCTTCAGCTAATTCGTTTGATGCGTAAAAGTATGAGTCATTATCTTGAGTTCGTGGCCAATTCCGCATTCTATTGTCCAATTCTTCGTATTGTTGCTCCATAACTGGAGGGGGTGGTCCTGGCATATTTTCTAAACGTGAATGGAGTATAAAATAATCGAGAGTTTCTTTTTGAGGAAAATCACTAGGTGGCATTCCATGCATTGCTAGAATTATAACAATTTTCATGATACTATTATAAAATTTAAATTAAAGTTAAAACTTTTCAATTAGACGATAAGAAGTGTGAAAAACTTCGAAAAAAATATTATTACGTCCCAAACTGGGTTAAAATACGCTCATAAAATAAAAATAAGTAAAAAAAATTAAAGCCATTCTTCTTTAAGGACATCTCCTCTAGTTCCAATTACAAAGTATTTTATTGGAACTTTTCTGTTTGCCCTCTTTGCCCCTTCTTGTACTAAACCTAATAATCCAGAACAACAAGGTACTTCCATGATCGCAACAGTAAGTGTGTTAACCTTTGCTCCATCTATTAATGTTTTGATTTTCTCAATGTAAACTTCTTTTCCCTGGTCAAGTTTTGGGCACGCTATAGCAATAGACTTGGAACTTAAGAAATCTCTGTGAAAATCTCCATAAGAATAAGCAACACAGTCAGCAGAAATTAATACATCAGCACCTTGATAATACGGAGCATTAGGATTGATTAGATGCATTTGAACTGGCCATTGTCGTAAAGTAGAGGAAATTTTTCCAGTTGTTTCATTTTGAACCGTAGGCTCATCAAAAACCATCGTTTGAGAGGATGGGCAACCACATTGGGTTGAATGCTCTACTTGTTTTAATTCATTTTGAACCGTAGGCTCATTAAAAACCATCGTCTGAGAAGATTGACAACCACATTGGTGAGAATGTTCAGCAACGATTTGTTTAACTTGTTCTAATTCTAGTTCTTCCTTGCTTTTTAAAGATTCTAATCGTTTTTCAACAGCTTCCTCGTTAAATTCTGCAGCTTCTCTTTCAATTATTTCAAGGGCACCTGTAGGACATCCTTGGATACAAGCACCTAAGCCATCACAGAAAAGATCATTGACAACTTTAGCCTTTCCATCGATAATTTCAAGGGCGGCTTCAGCACAATCTACGATACAATTACCGCAGCCTGTACAGAGTTCTTCGTCAATTTGAATTATTTTTCTTACAACTTTATTTTGATGTTCTATTTCAGTCATATTTAGATCAAATGGAGATGATTATATATTTTTAATTTCGAACATGTTCTTTTCGGCTTGAATTGTTCTATTTTTCAATGTATAATAAAAACCTTAAAATAAAATAATAAAGGTATAAAAAATATGGAAAAAATAATAATCGTTGGTAATAATGTAGCCGGAACCTTTACCGCTCAGAATATTCGATTTCTCAATGAAGATGTTGATATTGAAATTTTTACTCAAGAACGGTATCCCTATTATACCCGAATTAAATTGCCTGAAGTTATATCCAACAAAATTCAAACTAACGATTTAATCGTTTTTAAAGATGATTGGTATAAGGATAAAAAAATTAAGTTAAACCTTAATAAAAGAGTAATAAAAATTGAGCCACAACAGAAAAAATTATTTATTAAGGGTGAAGACAAACCTGCTACTTATGATAAGTTAATATTAGCTTTGGGTAGTGTTCCCAATATACCTCCGATTAATAACGCACGGGAAATGGTTGGAAAAGGAGTATTTACATTAAGAACAATAGAAGATACTATAGATATTAAAAACTATATTGAAAAGACCAAAGCTAAAAAGGCTATTATTATTGGAGGGGGGTTACTTGGGTTAGAATTAGCTAGCCAAATAAAAGATAGCAATTTAAACACCACTGTAGTCGAATTTTTTCCAAAATTACTTCCTAGACAGCTGGATGACGAATGTAGCGCCATGCTTAAAGGGGAGATCGAAACTAAAGGTATAAAAATTGTTTTAAACGCAGCAACTGAAGAAATCCTCGGTAATGGATATGTTACTGGAATTAAATTAAAAGATGGGCAAAAATTTGAAGCTGATATTATTTTAATCCAAGCAGGAATTAGAGCCACAATAGATCTTGCTCAAAATTCCGGAATAGAAACAAATCGAGGTATCGTTGTTGATGAATTTTTAGAAACTAGTGAAAAAAATATCTTCGCCGTAGGTGATTGTGTTGAATACAAGAATCAGACGTGGGGAATAATTCCTGCTTGTATGGAGCAGTCTAAAATAGTTGCGGCATCTGCCTTGGGTTTAAGAAAGATTGAGTACAAAGGAACGACACCTAAAAGTACCTTAAAAATCGTTGGTTTAGAGCTAACTTCAATCGGAATTTTTGATCCTTCACAGGAATTAGGAGGTGGTTGGGAAATCTTAAAAAAAGCTGATAAAGAAGACTGTTGCTACCAGAAATTAATCCTTAAGGATAACAAACTCAAGGGGGCAATTCTTTTTGGAGACACTAAAGCAATGTCGTTTGTGTACAAGAAGATGGAACAAGATGTTACCAAGAAAGAACTAATGGAAATCCTTGAACTTTATCTCTATAAATGTTCAAATTGTGGTGCTGAATACGATGAAACAAAAATGGAAATTCTCTTCGAAAACTTACCCGAAGATTGGAAATGTCCAAATTGTAAACAATTGAAGGAAAGTTTCGAAAAAATATAACTTTAAGGTGATTTTTATGGCAATTCATCGATGTAAAAGATGCAATTATCTTTATATTGACGAAGAACAAAAAATTCCTTTTGAGTCGGTTGGCGAAGACTATAAATGCCCGATGTGCCGAGCTTCTAAGAGATTTTTTGTAAAGAAAAATAATTAATAAAATAATAAACTGATATAATAATCAAATCTATAAAAATTGACTAAAAATAAATTTAAGATTGATGAGCAATGGCTTACGATATAATTATTAAAAATGGAAAGATTATTGATGGAGCGGGAAACCCCTGGTATTGGGGTGAAATAGGCGTTGAGAATGGGAAGATAGCAAAGATAGCTCTAAAAATAGAAGAAGACGCTAAAAAGGTAATCGATGCAAATGGAATGATTATTTGTCCGGGTTTTATTGACATTCATTCCCACACTGATTATATATTACCATTTAACAGGAGTCAAGAGTCTACCTTATGCCAAGGAGTAACTACAGCTGTCGTAGGCATGTGCGGCGATGGCATGGCGCCAATCCCAGAGGGAAAGGAAGAAGAATTTAAAAAAGTAGTAGCATCATTAGACCCTGCTCTTGCTCAGCTAGATTATCCTTACTATACTTACGCTGAATATCTAGATTATAACGAAAAGAAACGAAATTCTGCAAATCTGGTTTTTTTTGTAGGTTATGGAAATTTACGATGGGCTGGTGGACAAGGTGGTGAAAATCGTCCAGCTAATCTAATAGAACTTAAAAAAATGAAGGAATATTTGCGGGAAGCAATGGAAGCTGGAGTATTTGGTATGAGTACCGGTTTAATCTATGCCCCTCAAGTATTTGCGAAAACAGAAGAAATTATTGAATTAGCCAAAGTAATTGCTGAATATAATGGATTATATTTTTCTCACATACGTGGTGAGGGAGCTTCAGTTTTAAAAGCCGTAGGTGAAGTCATTGAAATCGTTGAGAAGTCTGGTTGTGCTGGAGGGCAAATAGCTCATCATAAAATTTCTGGTGAACCGTATTGGGGCACTAGCAAGGAAACTATAAACTTGATTGAAGAAGCAAACGAGCGGGGGTTAAGTATAACATGTGATCAATATCCATATAATCGTGGCATGTCTGGACTGATGACAGCTCTTCCTCCATGGGTACGTGAGGGAGAGAATGAAGAAATTTTGGAACGCATAAAGAAACCAGAAATTCAAGAGCGTATAAGAAATGAAGTCAAGGAGGGTATTAAAGGATGGGAAAATTGGATTCGTGATGAGGGTTTTCATAACATATTTATCTCAACTGTTACTCATGATAATTGGAAAGATATAATATCAAAAAATATCACTGAAATCACTAAAATTAAAGGATTTTCAGATGATTTCGATACCTTTTTTAATCTATTAATTGACAACGAACTAAGTGTCATGATTACTATTGAAAGCATGGATGAAGAAGATATTCGTAGAATCATGACGAGTCGTTATCATATGGTTGGAACGGATGGCTTTGGTTTTCCTGCTGCCTTCAGTTCAGGAGCATTTCACCCTCGTTGTTTTGGAACGTATCCTCGAATTTTTGGTAAATATGTCAGAGAAGAAAAAATTTTGACTTTAGAGCAAGCGATTCGCAAAATGTCATCGTTTCCAGCCCAACG